>NZ_JANRHN010000020.1:0-68845 GCF_024733745.1 Bacteroides sp. ET225
GTGTGCTTGCAAGGACTGAAAAGAGTGGGATAATTGTACTTTGTAATGAATTTTTCAATAGACCAGGATTGTCAGATATAGACAGGTTGGCAACAATATGGCATGAGATGTACCATTTTGATCATAAGCATTATGTGACAGAATATAAAAGCACACTGTTCAAGAGTGGTCCTCTTGAGTTGTGGCGGCTGGGTGTCCCTTCTGAAATTAAAGATTTTATAGAGAAACAGATAGAGTCTGAGCTTGGAATAAATTTAGAAAAATTGAGTGGCGATGAAAAAAAATTATTATCTTAAAACGATAGAAGTGCATTATCATCATAGATTGACTTATTCATTGTATAATACTCCTTCGTCTTATTATGAGAATGAAATCAATACGCATGAAGCGGAAAAGGCTGAATTCCCGGATTCGGAGGTTTCGGATTCTTATAGAAAAGAAAGAGGCCATTTAATTTGGGAGTATACTGAAATTCAAAAAGAAATACAGAAAGAATCAAATAATTAAGGCAATGAAAGGACTTTGTTTGACAATTTTTTTAGGAGCTTTGAGCGCAATTTTTAGCATCTGCAAAGCGCAGGAAGTGAAAATCGACTTTAACTTGACGTATGACAAGTCGAAAAACGAAATGACTCTGACGGTTTCCAATATGGGGGATCAAGATGTGTTGCTGCTTAATCAAGTTTCAGAAACTTTAAATGGTGGCTTTATCTTTTTATATTACAAAACATTTGATGGCATTTCTGCTTCAAGATCTTTGCCGTTGATAGATTATGATTCGAAAAACAGCAGGCGGATTCTTCAGAAAGAATTGCCGGCTAAGCAACAGTTCATGCAAGTATATAATTTGACTCAGGCACTTGCATGGAATGCAAGAAAAGCCCAAGTTTGTTTGGCTGTCGCTTATTGGAAGGACGATCATTTTGAATTGGAACATTTGTATAAGGAATTTGTTTTCTAGCTGTTTAGTTGTGCATAAGATTGGAAAATTGTTTTATTTTGCGGAGCGGTGAAATGCCGATCCTGCTTCTCTGTCTGCTGGCATGTTTCCATCGGGATGTTCCGGTAGACATGTCTTCCTTGTGGCGGACGGGAGCGGCTTTATCCGTCCATCTTGCTGTCCGGCTGTTTCTGGAGAAGTATCGCCGTTTGCTGCTTTATGGCTTTGTCCTTTGGGGACTGGTTGAAAGCGTGGCGGTGGTGTTTCAGCAGACCGGTCTGCTGAGGCTGGCCTTCGCGCGTGAAGCATGCTTTGGGAGAAGCCGGCCTTTTGGCTGTCCTGTCGGTTTCGTTTTGTCTTGACAAGAAATTGTTGTATATCCACTTGTGTGTTTAGTTCTCAATTATAAGGGCATGAAGCAATGTATTGTATGATCTTCATGTCTTTAGTGACCATTCTGGCTTAAACTATAAAGGAATAGGGATACAGAGAACTCAAATAGAAATCTCCGTATCCTTGTGCCTTTGTGTTCGACAAAGGATTTCTCAGAACAGGCTCCACGAAACGGTCAGTCCTGCCATGACGATGGCAACCATGCTCATCAGCTTGACGAGGATGTTGAGGCTCGGCCCGGACGTGTCCTTGAACGGATCGCCTACCGTATCACCCACCACAGTGGCACGATGCACTTCGCTTCCCTTTCCGCCGAAGTTGCCTTCTTCAACGTATTTCTTCGCATTGTCCCATGCGCCTCCTGCATTTGCCATGAAGATGGCAAGCACGAAGCCGGACGAAAGTCCTCCGATAAGCAGTCCGATTACTCCCGGAACGCCGAATATCAGTCCGGTAGCTACAGGAGCAATGATGGCGAGCAGGGACGGGAACACCATTTCGTGCTGCGCTCCTTTGGTGGATATCTGCACGCAGCGCGCATAGTCGGGTTCGGCCTTCCCCTCCAATATGCCTTTTATTTCACGGAACTGGCGGCGTACTTCTTCTACCATGCGCGAGGCGGCGCGTCCCACCGCATTCATGGTCAGTCCGCAGAACAGGAAAGCCATCATGCTGCCGATGAACATGCCTGAAATAACCTTCGGATTCATCAGCGTTACATCGTAATACATCATGAAGTCGGTAAAGCTGGCCTCGTGGACGGCCACTTCAATGCCGTTTGGAAGCTCCAGAATGGCTGTACCGATACGGTCGAGCCCGATACGTATTTCCTCGATGTAGGAAGCCAGGAGAGAAAGTCCCGTAAGGGCTGCCGATCCGATGGCGAATCCCTTTCCAGTGGCTGCGGTGGTGTTGCCCAGCGAATCGAGTGCATCGGTGCGTTTGCGCACTTCTTCGCCCAGGCCGCTCATTTCAGCGTTTCCCCCGGCATTGTCGGCGATGGGGCCGTATGCATCCGTAGCCAGGGTGATTCCCAGTGTGGAAAGCATTCCTACGGCGGCGATGCCGATGCCGTAAAGTCCCATGCTGATGTTGGTGAAGTCAAAGCCTGCGGCAAACCAGTAGGAGAGGATAATTCCTATCACGACAGCAATGACCGGGATAGTCGTTGAAATCATGCCCAGTCCGATACCTGAGATAATGACGGTGGCCGGACCGGTCTTTCCGCTTTCCGAAAGCTTTTGTGTGGGCTTGTAAGACTGCGATGTGTAGTATTCGGTAGAACGGCCGATGATGACTCCTACCACCAGACCGATTACAACAGAGATGGACAGGTTTATCCAGTTGTCGATGCCCAGCAGCCACATGATCAGGAATGTGGCAAAAACAATCAGCACCGAACTCAGGTTTGTTCCGAACGACAGGGATTTGAGCAGGTCTTTCATGCTTGCGTCTTCCCGTGTGCGCACGGCAAATATGCCGAGTATGGAGAGCAGGATGCCCACCGCGGCAATCAGCATCGGTGCGATGACGGCCTTGAACTGCATTTCCGTATCGCCGGAAGCGATGAATGCGGCTGCTCCCAAAGCCGATGTGGCAAGAATCGAACCGCAGTAGGATTCATACAGGTCGGCTCCCATTCCGGCCACGTCGCCCACATTGTCACCCACATTGTCGGCAATCGTTGCCGGATTCCGCGGATCGTCTTCCGGAATCCCTGCCTCCACTTTTCCCACCAGGTCGGCTCCTACATCGGCTGCTTTGGTATAGATGCCTCCGCCTACACGGGCAAAGAGTGCCTGCGTGGAGGCTCCCATTCCGAAAGTAAGCATGGTGGTGGTGATGACGCAAAGTTTGGATGCCGGATTCATCACGTCTTCCGGTATGCAGTATTGCAGCAGCAGATACCAGAAAGAGATGTCGAGCAAGCCAAGTCCTACAACGACCAGCCCCATTACTGCCCCGCTCCGGAAAGCGATCCGCAAGCCTTTGTTGAGCGAGTTGCGCGCGGCGTTGGCTGTCCGCGCCGAAGCGTATGTGGCGGTCTTCATGCCGAGATAGCCCGAAAGTCCGGAAAAGAATCCGCCGGTCAGAAACGCCACCGGAACCCAGTGGTTTTGCAGGTTGAATCCGTATGCCATGATGGCAAAGAAGATGACCAGGCAGACGAAAACCATGGTCACCACTTTATATTGTTGTTTCAGATACGACATGGCACCCGTCCGCACGTGCAGGGCGATGCATTCCATTGTAGGAGTGCCTTCGCTTTCGGCTTTCATCTGCCGGTAGAAGTACCAGGCAAGCAAGAGTGCCAGCGCGGATGACACCGGCACAATCCAGAAGAGAGATGTTTCCATAAGAGCATTGATTTTAGATAATGATATCCAAAGATAGAAAAAGCAATGAGAAAATCTGTTTTCTCTGATTTAAAGAATGTTTAAGGCACTGTCCCTGCTGTAGGCTTTAGCGGTCTGTTTGTCGTTGCCGGAATTTCATGCAAAGTATTGTGTGTTTTGAATGGAGGTTGAGCGTTTAAAATAGTTTAAATAGGGCCTGCCTTTCGTTGAAAAAAATTGTATTTTTGTATCGAAGGTTGAATTTTTACAAAAACTCAAAGAATTATGTTCAGATTGAATGTAAGGCCGTTAGCGGGTGTGCTTGTGCTTTTGCTGTTGGTCGGTATCATGTCGTGTGTGGATAACAGATACGACCTCGACCGTGACATTGACATGACAATCAGTGTGGGAGGGGACTATCTGTCGATTCCCGGTGGAAGCACTGATACCACTTACTTGAGCAAGATCATCACCGAAGGAGATCTTTTGGTTACGGATGCTGCCACGCATGAATATCAGCTTGCGAGGAGGGGCCTTGTAAATGTAGAGCCTACTTCGGTGGGTACGTTTGATATCGGAGAAATCAGTTCCAGCGGCTTTCATCCTGTAGTGATCGTTGGGGGAGGTTCTGCCATTGGCCGCGGCTCTGTTGAAAAAGAAGTAGATATGCAAGGCAGCTTTAGTCAGACGGTTTTCGGAATAGACGAGGCATTGATGGAGGTGGGCGATGTGGGAGCAGGGGTGCCTGCGAAACTTTCCATTGCTTTTGCTTTTAGCGGCAGCCTGAATTATCAAAGTGTGATAGCCCGGAACTTGCATGTGGAATTGCCTTATTTTTTTGTTGTAAGAGCATGTGATGAAACAAAGGGCGAATTGAGAGGAAATACGTTGGTGCTTGATGGGGTGGTTCTTTCGTCGGGGGACAATGATTCGTTTGCGACGGTTCTTGAAGTGGACGGATATAAATTCGGTGATGCGGCAGGAAATGGTAAAAAGGTTGATAAGGCAAATTCTTCTATAGAAATTGATGGGGAGGTCAATGTGTCAGGTTCTGTAATCACTGTATTTGATGGAAACCTGGATGCTAATACATCTTTGTCTTTTGCTCCCTCGGTTGTGCTCGATGCCATGACTGTCAATAAGGTGACGGGAATTATCCAGCCAACCATTGAAGTAGAGCCGACAAACATCGGGCTGGACGATATTCCCGACTTTCTGAAAGACGATGCGACTCGCCTGGAAGTCACCAATCCGGTCGTCGCTTTCGGTACAGAAAACAAACTTGATACGCCGGTGGAGTTCGATGTGACGCTGGTGTCGCACCGCAACGGTGAAACGGCTCCGCTGGCTACGGTTACGGTGGACGACATTGAAATTGATGCTGGATGCATCACGGCCATTATTCTCTCCCGCCTCGGAAAAAGTGGTTATGCGGATGCCGAGCACGTGAAGAATGTGAAGGTGGAGGATATCAACAACTTGTGGGAACGTATCCCCGACTACATTACGGTGGATATAAGCCCGTCGGTTACTAATCCGAACTATTATACGGTTGAGCTGGACAGGGGGTATGATATGCTGGCCGGTTATGATGTGGTGATACCGCTGAGCTTTGAAAGCGGTCTGAATATTGTTTACAACGATTCGATCTGTGACTTGAACACTGATTTCTCCGACCTTGACCAGGTGGACTTCGATCAGGTCGGCCTGCAGTTCACCGCTGTAAGTACCATTCCGCTCCAGCTCGAACTGAAACCGGAGAATGTGGTGGTCAAGGATATTTACGGGCAGCAGATAGAAAGTATCAAGGTAACTGCCGACGGCAGGAAGATAGCTGAGAGTACGGATGGGACAACGCCGGTAGAGAGTCGGTTTGCCGTAGTCTTTACTTCTGCCGAAGCCGGCGTATTGTCGCGTGTAGACCGTATCTGCTTTAAGGTGACAGCTGTTCCGGGACAGGCATTGAACGTTCCGCTGAGGGATAACCAGTGGATCCGGATGTCAAAAATCAACTTGAATGTGCCGGGAGGTGTAAAGGTCGACTTGAATTAACGGGTAAAAAGAACCATGATGAAACAACAGATGAAAACACGTGTCGTAACAAGTATATTGTCGGCGGCTGCTGTCTGGGGACTTGCAGGGCCTGCCGCCGCACAGACTCAGAATAATCGTTCCGCCTATTTTTTGGGCGGAGCCACATTCCGTCATGAACTGAATCCTGCATTTATGGGCGAACGCGGATATGTCACTATGCCGGGGCTTGGAAATCTTGCTTTCGGTGCGCAGGGCACATCGGGTGTGGGCGACTTTCTTTTTGTGAAGCAGAACGGCGATCTCATGACTTTCATGCACGAAGATGTGGGCCGTGACGAGTTTCTGAACGGCCTGCCGCGCCGGGTCAAGTTCGGATTCAATCTTGAAGAGACAATTCTTTCTACGGGGTTCTATGCGTGGGGAGGATTCAATACGTTCGGCATCTCGGTGAAGAGCAATACCAATTTTTCGGCTCCCGACGCGCTTTTCAAGTTCATGAAAAGCGGAGTTGACCGTCCCGAAGGCACCCATTACCAGATAGATGATATCAGCGCCGTTTCTACCAACTATGCTGAAATCGCTTTGGGGCACGCCCGTGAGCTGAACGAGCAATGGACGGTGGGAGCAAAGGTGAAGTTCCTGGTGGGACTGGCTAAAGCCACGGTGAAGATTGACCGTCTGGACGTGGTGGCAACTCCCGACTATTGGCAGATAACTCCGTCGGGAGCGCAGGCATACCTTTCCGCCAAGGGACTGGTTGCTCCGACACGCGGGGAAACGGGAAACTATGATGACAGCGATTATGCGCTGGACGATGCAGGAAACCGTACAGACCAACTGAAGCCGGGCTCTGAAAATCTTCTGTCTTACGATGACCTTGACTTTGATGACAACAATATCGGTCCTGCAGGCTTCGGCATGGCGTTTGATTTCGGGGCTACTTACCGTTTGAATGATGAATGGACTTTCTCGGCCGCTGTCCTTGATCTCGGTTTTATCCGCTGGAAGAATACGGTAAAGGCCACGATGAACAATTCTTTTGAGTTTGACGGGTTTACGGAAATTCCTGTCAACTCTGATTTGGGTGATGATGATCCGAACTCGATCGACAATCAGGCAGACCGGATCGGAGATGATCTGGAAGAACTCTCCAAGTTTACAAAGGAAGGCGAGGGATTGAAGCGTACCACTGCGTTGGCGGCTACGCTGAATCTTGGGGTGCAGTACACGCTTCCGGCATATGACCGTCTGAACTTCGGACTTTTGTCTTCAACCCGCTTCCAGGGACGGCACTGGTGGACCGAAGCTCGCGTTTCTGCCAATGTTTCTCCTTTGAAATGGTTTGAGGCTTCGCTCAACTATGCCATATCCAACTTCGGCTCAACGGGAGGTCTGATGCTGAACTTCCATCCGTGCGGATTCAATTTCTTCATAGCAGCCGATGCGCCGATGGGCAAGTTCTCACCCAAATATTATGCGCCTGTCAACCGCTTCGCGCTTAATGTCAACTTGGGCATCAATTTCACTTTCGGACCGGAATACAAACGGAAATACAATTGCGTGGAAGTACAGTCGTTGTAATTGTTCAATCTTCTTGATTCAGAATATTGAATTTCCTGTGGAAAAAACGCTTATGAACCTGTAGGCAAGTGATGTTTAAGGTGCAATAAAAAAGCAATTCCCTTCAAATTTACAAGGGGATTGCTTTTTTATTGATGGTAAGTAATGCTTGATTTATCCGATATAGTAGTTCAACTCAATATATAATACACGCTTTTTGCCTATAGTCGTGTCATCAATGCTCAGTTTGCCTTCGCGGGCGAGCCAGCCTATAGCCGCATTGATTTGTCTGTCAGGCAGCCCTGTCGCTTTTTTGATTTCATTGTAATCCCATTTCCGGTGTTCACCTTCGAGCAGCCTCCAGATAACACCTGCACTTTCACCTATACTTTGTACATCCATAAGCTAAAATTTTAAAAGTTGAACAGTTGTGATGTGTCCCTTTATTTCGAAGGTGGAGCATACCGGACTCGAACCGGTCACCTCGACACTGCCAGTGTCGCGCTCTAGCCAGATGAGCTAATGCCCCTTTTCGTTATGCAAAGATAACATGAAGATTTTATATTTTCAATTTTTCTTTCATTAAATTGCGTCCAATTGCTACATTTGCCGGAAATTTATCTCTGTTTTATAGAATGAAATTGAAAATTCGGAAGGCGGTTCCGGGTGATTTGGACCGTTTAATGGAAATTTTTGACGCTGCCCGTGCGTTCATGGCGGCTACTGGAAACCCTAATCAGTGGGTGGGGGGATATCCGCAAAGGGAATTGATTGCGGGGGAGATTGCTGCGGGCCATTGTTATGTCTGTGCCGCTGATTCAGGGAAAGCCGTTGCTACATTCTGCTTTATTCCCGGTCCGGACCCTACTTATGCTTATATTGAGGATGGTTCCTGGCCCAATAGCCGCCCTTATTATGTGATTCATCGGTTGGCTTCCGATGGAACGTGCAGCGGTATTGCTCGTTTGTGCTTTGAGTGGTGCTTTTCAAGATGCTCCTGCTTGCGTGCAGATACGCATGCCGAAAACAAAGTGATGCAAAAGCTGTTGACTGCCAATGGCTTTGTGCGCTGTGGCATTATTTATCTCAAAAACGGTTCGCCACGCATAGCTTATCAGAAAGAATAGCCGGCAGCACAGCGTTACAGATCGGACTGACTTCTTAGAAGCTGTTTTGAATTTCTCCCAAAAGTTTTTCTTGGCTTGATGTGTTCGTTTTCGTGTGTGCTTTGGGCTATTTTTTGTCTTTTCCGCTTCTGTTTTTCGTCAGATAGCCCGCTATCTTCCTCATCACACAAACGGAAATGCCTCAAAAACTCATCCCAAATCAGCACACGATAAATTCAAAATAGTTTCTTAATTTGGCTTAATTGTTTGAATATTTTCTTTTGGAAATTTTTTATTGTGACTATAATTGTTTTTCTTTGCATCAGTTTCCATTAGAAAATAATTGAATTATGAAGTATGTGATAGTTGGCGGTGTGGCAGGCGGTGCTACAGCAGCGGCCCGTATCCGCAGAAATACGGAAAAGGCAGATATTATTCTGTTTGAACGGGGAGATTACATTTCTTATGCCAATTGCGGTTTACCTTATTATATAGGCAATGTAATAACCGAGCGTGAACGTTTGTTTGTGCAGACCCCCGAAGCGTTCGGAAAACGTTTCCGGGTGGATGTGCGTACGCGTTCGGAAGTGACGGAAGTCAACTTGCAGAAGAAAACGGTAACGGTGCGCACATCCGACGGAGATACGTATGTGGAAGCGTATGATAAGCTGTTGCTTTCTCCGGGGGCTTCTCCTGTACGTCCTCCTTTGCCCGGCATTGAGTCCGAGGGCATCTTTACGCTTCGGAATGTGAGCGATACAGACCGTATAAAGACTTATATGCAGCAACATGCTGTGAAGCGTGCCGTGATTGTGGGCGGCGGTTTCATCGGTTTGGAGATGGCGGAGAATCTGCATCATGCAGGTGCAGAAGTGGCTGTTGTGGAGATGGCCGACCAGGTGATGGGGCCTGTTGACTATTCAATGGCGGCTTTGGTTCACGAGCATTTATTGCAGAAAGGAGTGAAGCTTTATTTAAAGCAGGCCGTTGAATCTTTTGAACCCGGAAGAAACGGCATAACGGTGCGCTTTCAGTCGGGCATTTCGCTTGATGCGGATTTGGTGCTTTTGTCAATAGGAGTACGTCCGGAAACTTCGCTCGCCCAAAAAGCGGGACTGAAGATAGGAGAGGCCCGTGGCATTTGGGTGGACGAATACTTGCAGACATCCGATGCGTCTGTCTATGCGGTGGGGGACGCGATTGAATATCCCCATCCGATAACCGGAAAGCCTTGGCTGAATTATCTTGCAGGACCCGCTAACCGTCAGGCGCGTATTGTCGCTGACAATATGGTTTTCGGCAACAAGGTGAAATACGAAGGAGCTGTAGGCACTTCAATCGCTAAAGTCTTCGATCAGACGGTCGCTTCTACAGGACTTGCTGCAAAGCGTCTGAAACAGATGAATGTTCCTTATCTTTCGGCTACGATCCATTCGGCATCACATGCAGGATATTATCCGGGTTCTTCCCAAACAGATATCAAAATCGTGTTTTCTCCGACTGACGGACGCCTTTACGGCGCACAGATTGTGGGATACGAAGGCGTTGACAAGCGGATTGATGCGTATGCGTTGGTTATAAAGCACCATGGGACGGTCTACGACTTGATGGAGGTGGAACATGCTTATGCTCCTCCTTTCTCTTCCGCTAAAGATCCTGTGGCCGTATCTGGGTATGTGGCCGGCAATATTCTTTGCGGAAAAATGACTCCTTTATATTGGCGGGAACTCCGTGACGCAGATCTGACGAAAGTCACTCTTGTCGATGTGCGGACTGCCGATGAGTATGCTTTGGGGCACATCGACGGGGCATTGAACATTCCTTTGGATGATTTGCGCGAACGGATTGGAGAGATTCCTTCCGACAGGCCTGTATATGTGTATTGCGGTGTAGGCTTGCGCGGCTATCTGGCTTCCAATATTTTAAAGGAGAACGGCTATGGAGATGTGCGGAATCTGATTGGCGGCATCAAAACTTATAAGGCTGCAACGGCAGAAGTGAAGCTTCCGGGCACGGGTGAGAGTGAGGAGGACAAGGTGCGGTGTGCTTGCAATGCTCCGGCAACCGATGGGTCAGAGCACTCGAAAACGATATGTGTGGATGCCTGCGGCATGCAATGTCCGGGACCTGTATTGAAGTTGAAGAAAGAGATGGAAAAACTGCTCCCGGGGCAGCGTCTGGAAATAACCGCGACAGATGCGGGATTTTCTCGGGATGCTGAATCATGGTGCCGTATGACAGGAAACCGGATTGTGGAAGTTTCATCCCATGCAGGCAAATACAAAGTGGTGGTCGAGAAGGCTACTTCGTGTGCGGCGGAAGCTGTTCGCCAGGAACCGGAGGGGAAAGGCAAAACTTTTATCTTGTTCAGCGATGACCTTGACAAAACTTTAGCTACTTTTGTGCTGGCAAACGGCGCGGCAGCTACGGGACAGAAAGTGACTGTCTTTTTCACATTCTGGGGCTTGAATGCCATAAAGAAAGTTGCAAAGCCTTCGGTAAAGAAAGATGCATTCGGCAAAATGTTCGGCTGGATGATGCCCTCGGACTCCAGCAAACTGGGACTTTCAAAAATGAATATGGGCGGAATCGGGGCTAAAATGATGCGTCATGTAATGAAGCGGAGAGGCGTTGACTCACTTGAATCGCTCCGCCAGCAGGCCATTGATAACGGGGTGGAATTTATTGCTTGCCAAATGTCGATGGATGTGATGGGGGTGAAGAAGGAGGAGCTTCTTGACAATGTAACTGTTGGGGGTGTGGCGACCTATATGGATCGTGCCGAAACGTCTAATCTGAATATGTTTATTTGAATAATGGAAAAGATAAAATGTATTTGTGTGATGAGAGAGCTTTTCAGGGCTCTCTCTGAACTTGAAAACAGTCTGGTGGATGTGCACGGCATTTCGCTGAACGAGGCTATGGTGCTGTGCAGTATCGGTGACGAAACGATTGCGGCCAGTGCCATCGTGAAGCGTACGGGCATGAAAGCTTCGCATACGTCGAAAGTGATCCGTCTGGTTGAAGACAAGGGATTTATCAGGCGTGAACTTGGAACGGAAGACAAGCGGCAGATGTATTTTTCGCTGACAGACAAGGCTAAAGCTTGTCTTGCCGGCATCAAGGAAAAAGGGATTGAGGTTCCCGATCTGCTTTTGCCTTTATTCGGAAGCTATGTTGTGACGGATGACTGCCAGGCTTTTTGATTCGATTGCCATGAAAAAGAAGAAAGAATGGGAAATTCCCGAAGGAGTGGACAAGGTGCTGTTGCACACCTGCTGTGCGCCTTGTTCATCGGCTATCATCGAATGGCTGGTGGCGCATGGCGTGCGCCCTACCGTCTATTATTGCAATCCGAACATTTATCCGGAAGAGGAATACCGCATCCGTAAGGATGAGTGCTCACGTTATGCGCGTTCGCTTGGACTTGACATCGTGGATGCCGACTATGACCATGAGGCATGGCGTTCATGTGTGGCTGGCCTGGAGGAGGAGCCTGAGCGGGGAGGACGCTGTTTGCAATGCTTCAAGATGCGTCTGCTGGATACGGCACGCTATGCTCACGAGCACGGTTTTCGTGTGATTACCACAACGCTTGCTTCTTCGCGCTGGAAGAGCCTTGACCAGATTAATGAAGCGGGACGTTTTGCCGTAGCCGCTTATCCTGATGTGATTTGGTGGAATCAGAATTGGCGTAAAGGCGGCTTGAACGAGCGCCGTGCGGCAATTATCAGGGAATATGGCTTTTATAACCAGCAGTATTGCGGCTGTGAATTCAGTATGCGGAAAGACTGATGCACAGTTCCGGCGTTTGGCTGTTCTTGACGCAGCCAAACCGCTTTTGTATGTCTGGGCGGTGCTCTACACAGTTACATTGTCGTGCCGTGCCGCCGGCGAACTGAGTCCTTCTTTGTCGGGGGTAGCTTGTGCTGCTACGGTATCTGACTGCAGCGGTATGGTGTTTTCTTTGTAGGCGGCAAATCCTTTCACTTTAACCCTTTCCTTTTTTTCCTCTTCGTTGATTTCTCCGGTTCCTATCTGGTTCATGTTGTCTTTGATGAAATTGTGGATATCGAAGAAAAAGTCGAGAAGCATCTTCAGGTGTTCCTCCAGTTCGCCTTCATTCGGCGAAAAATAGGTATGGCAGTGTGAGTGCAGTCCGACGGTTTTCCCGTCTTCGTCCATCATATATACTGTCGTCACAATTGATTTCACATTGGCCAGATTGATGATTTCTTTCAGGACAGGAAATGCTTCGTTGTCGGCATTGATGCATCCCCACCACGGATTCCAGATCATAATGAAACGGTTTTCCTCTTCTGCCGCTATGTAGAAGTCTTCGCCCTGGTATTTGAAGCAGATTTGCTGTTCTTCGTTCATCTCGGGCTGGCATCCGATTTTTTTGAGCGTGCTGATTACCAGGTCGTTCGTGCTCACTTCGTCAAGTTCGTCCTTGGTCAGGCGTTCGATATGCTCCAGCCGTTTGCGGCGTATGTTCAGATAGCGTAGTGCGAAAAGTATGACCGGCCACAGCGCCAGGGCGATAACAGCTATTAACAGAGTGATTTCACTGATGTTTGTCATGGTTTTCTGATGGTTTAAAGGGTTAGACGGGAGGTTGTTTGATTGTTGTCACTTTAAAGATAAGAAAAAAAATGATAAGTCGTTCTTTCGGCGGACTCTTTTTTGTTTTATTGGACATTGTGATGCGGAGCCGGCAACTTTTGAATTCTGCGGATTTGCGCATGTTTTTTGTCCGTTTTGATTCCTTTCGTTTTGACGCACGGTTTCGCGATATTATAATCTCTTAGTTTTTTTTAATCTGTTCCGGTGCAGCAAAAGAGAAAAATTTTTGTTTTACTTGTGAATAGGTAAATATAAAACAATGAAAAAGATTTTACTATTGATGTTTGTCCTGTCTGCAATGGCAGGAAACATCCAGGCTCAGGAAACAAAGGAGCCGACCAAGGAAGAAAAGAAAGCATTGCAGGAGCGATTGGACAGCCTGCAGTATGAAGAGGCTCTGAAAGCAGTCAATGCGAAAGAGTTTACTTTGGAGGCCGATCAGGTGGTTTTTAAATACGGACAAACGGCTTATGTATCTTCGAATACCAACTTTGTATCCGTAATGGGTGAAGATGCGGTAGTGCAGGTGGCTTTCAATATTCCGTTTTCCGGACCTAACGGACTGGGGGGTGTGACCGTTGACGGCACCGTTTCAGGCTATGATCCGAAAGTGGACAAGAAAGGCAACCTGTCGCTCTCGATGAACGTGATGGGAGCAGGAATTTCGGCCCGTATCGACATTTATCTGCCGAAAGGATCGAACCGGGCTTCGATAACCATTTCACCGAACTTCAACTCCAACCGTTTGACACTGAACGGAGTGATTCTTCCGGCATCGCGCAGCAACGTTTTCAAAGGGCGTTCCATTTGAATAATTTAAAACAACCGATAACAATTAAGAGGAGGAGATTCACTATGAAAAAACTGTTTTTTCTGGCATGTGCGGCATTGGTGATGTCGGCATGCGAAAAAGATCCCGATATGGGGGAAATGGATGCAAATCTGGCCGTATATACTGATTATGACAGTGATACGGATTTCAGTGCATTCAAAACCTATTTTTTGCCTGACAGCATCCTTGAACCGGGAAGCCACCATGCTTCTTATTGGAAAGACGAAAATGCGCAGGCTATAATCAGCGAGGTGGAGGCACAGATGAACAGTAGGGGATATACCCGCATCACTGATCCGGAACAGAAAGATGATGCAGACGTCGGCGTGCAGTTGTCGTATATTGCGCAAACCACTCACATTGTGACCGGAGGCTATTTCGGTGGCTGGTGGGACTATGGCTTCTGGGGACCGTGGAGCGGATGGTATTATCCGTATCCTATAACTTATTCGTATGATACGAATACATTGGTTATGGAAATGGTTGATTTGACCGCATCCGGAGAAAGCGAAAACAACAGGTTGCCGGTGGTTTGGTATGCCAATGCTTCCGGCTTTGACTTTGGCGGACGTTACAGCCTGAAATTGCTCGAAGATGCGGTTGTCCAGTCGTTCGTACAGTCACCTTATGTTCAATCTGCTAACTAATAATCGAGGAGGATGTCAAATGAAAACAATGGATAAATTGCTGAAAAAAGCGCTGTTTTTGTGTGTTGTCTTGCTGGGACTGTCTGCCCGGAGCTTTGCACAATGTGATATGTCTAAGATGAGTCTGAAGGTAGACTGGCAGATGAACGCTCCGTTGTCTACTGATTTTGCTGACAAGTTGAGCGGGTGGGGAATGAACTATGAACTGACTTACAGTTTCACGCCTCGTTGGGAAGCGGGTCTGTTTGCTTCGTTTCACACCAACCATAAGTATATCGGACGCCAGACGTTGGCCCTTTCGCCTACAGAATTTCTGACCACCGACCAGCAGCGTTCGGCTTTTCAGGTTCCTTTCGGACTGACTGCGGCGTTCAATTTGTCTACAAACAGGTACTGCAAGCCTTATATCGGTGTGAAAGTCGGCGCGATGTTTGCGCGTAACACCACTTATTACGCTGCAACCGGGCTGTATGACGATGGATGGGGATTTTATGTATCTCCTGAAATTGGCTTGAAGATTTATCCGACCGGAAAGCACTGGGGATTTCATATTGCCGGATACTACAGCTATGCAACCAATCAGACGCAAACGCTGACTGTTCCTATAGACGGACAGAGTAACGTCGGTTTTCGTCTGGGTGTGATATTTTAACTCTATCCCTTTCTGCACCTCCCCTTGACGGGGAGGTTTTTTTATCTTTATCGTATTATAGGTCCCTCTTTCTGGAGGGTGTGAAAGGCTTATCCGTTGTTTCTGTATTCCAGCGGACTCATTCCCACATAGCGTTTGAAATATTTTCCGAAGAACGACATGTTGGCAAAGTTCAGCGAATCGGATATGTCCTGGATGGACAGGTTGGTTGATTTGAGCTGCGACTTTGCGTCCATAATCACGATGGACGAGATGATGTCGACGCAGGTTTTTCCCGACACTTGCTTTACCGTGGTGCACAGATGCGCATGTGTGATTCCAAGCTGTTCGGCATACCATGCAACATTCCGGTTGTGCGTATAATGCTGCATGACCAGTTGCGTAAAGCTTCTGAATATCTGTTCGCTTTTTGATATGGGCACGGTTTCTTCCGTTGAGTTGCTTTTGTAGATTATGGAAATTCCCTTGTGCACGTCTGCGTAGAGGTTAGGCGTGATTTCATGCTTGATTTTGTCAGGGAACCGTTCGTAGATGTTTATGAGGAATTGCAGGTATTGTTCCATTAGCAGCACGCCCTCCTTTCGCAATTGGAATGTCGGTCTTCCTAGGGTGAAGTAGATTGCATCGAGCATGGAGCGCGACTGGTTGGTCTGTTCGACAAATTTGGACGAGAATCCGAGGAAGTAGATGTTCAGGTTTCCTTCGATACTGTTGATTTGGAAAATGCTTCCCGGCATGAGTGTGACGAAATCGTTTGCCTTGACGGTAATATGGTTCAGGTTTACCGAGGCTTCCACAGTGCCTTCCACGCAAAGCACGAACATCTCACATTTCAGTCTTACAGGATAATTCGTGTACAGTCCCAGCAAATCTTTGTTGATGTCTGTGCCGACAACCCAGTCCTCAGGCAAGTCTATTTTTGGCAGTTCTTTTTCCATTGTGTCTTCTTCTTCGTTCGTTCATGCAAATATACAAGTTTTTGCGTTATAAAATCACATTTATTTCTGTAAGTAACAGAACATAATCGGGTAAATATTGGTTAAGAACTTGGAGGAGCTCAGATGATATTGCTCTGCTTTCAGGTTTCGGCGCATCCGTTCGTTTTTCTGTTGGGAGCATTTTATCTGCATGATCCGTTCGATTCTACGTTCCAGCTTCTTGGAGCGTAATCTTTGCCGTTTTGTTTGAGAAAAGATTCCGCAGTGAAAAAACGAACAGATACAGCAGTGTAGGAAAGTGTTCCGCATACATGGATTTTCTTATGCTGTGTAATATGAAATTTTAAATTTAGACTATAAACGTTTTGAATTTCCTTGCGTAAAATCTGTAAAACGGCATTTTTTAATGATGAAATGTCTTTGTGATGAAAAATAGAGCAGAAATAAAAAGAATTGACCTTGTAGGGTTTTGGCAAGAGTTGTTATTTTGCACCCTCCAAATAACGTTGTATAACAGATTTAAACCGTATTTTATTTAAGAATGAGGACAAGTGGTGATTTTTTCATTTTGTTTGGACTTTTGCTTGCCGGTTTGTCTTCCTGTTCGCAGGAGGATTACTCAAGTTTGGGTGAAACCGGGTCTTTCAGCATGAATGTTCAGGCAAGCAATGAAGTGATTGTAGGGGTTGATGCCAGCCGTGCTGAAGCAGGCGGGAAATCAGGTGAGGGAGCTGCGGCCGAATCGTTGCCCGATGTAAATGACTTTTCCGTATCTGTATCCAGTCACGGCGAGAAGGTGCTTTCGTGGGATACTTATCGTACGATGAGCGAAGAGGAGAATTTTGAATTGCGTCCGGGTGCCTATGTAGCGAAGGCATGGTACGGTGATTTGTCTGATGAAGGCTTTGACAAGCCTTATTTCGAGGGTTCGCAGGATTTTACGGTGAAGCGGGGCGAAACGACTCCGGTCAATGTTTCCTGCTATCTGGCCAATGCCAGGCTGGCCGTCGTGTATACGGATGATTTCAAGTCGTATTTTTCTGCGGCCTATTCCGCAGAAGTGACCGGTGCGTCGGGGAATAAAGTCGCTTATGTTCAGGACGAGCAGCGTTCTGCCTATTTTGCTCCGGGAACGGTTTCCGTGCGTGTGAAGGTCCGGAAGGCCGGCCAGGCGCAAGAAGCTGAATACGAAGTGAAGTCGTTTCAGGCTGAGGCCCGTCATGCTTATACGTTGACGCTGGATGTAGATGTTTCGTCGGCTACCATGACTGTGGAATTTTCAGAAGAGGTTTCTGACGAAAATGTTTCATTTGATGTGTCAAACGAGGCGTTGAATGCTCCGGCTCCTTATCTGAAAGCTTCAGGGTTTGTTCCGGAGAACATTCTGGAGCCGGTTGAAGGAGCAAATGCGAAAGAGCAGTTGTCGGTGTATGTGAATGCGGCAGCGGGGCTGGCTTCCTGCAAGATGACGGTCGCCTCGTCTTATCTGGAAGAGAAAGGAGTGTCCGGCGAGATTGATCTGACGGCTGCTGATGCCAAACTCGAAACGCTGAAAGGACTGGGTTTCCAGACAAAAGGGCTTTCGGGCAATGTTTCCCAAATGGCTTTGGTTGACTATACCGGTCTGGTAGGCAATCTCCCGGCAGGAAGAGGAGAAAGTGCTTTTGAATTGCGTGCGATAGACAAATATGGAAAGGTTTCCGATCCTTTGACGCTGAGAGTCGCTCCTCAGCTTTGCAATTTCGCTGTTTCGCCGACCGACGTTGAGGTTCCTTTCTTAGGAAACACCTGCCAGGTTTCCATTTCTTTTGTGGACGGTGATCCGTCAAAGGCTTCCTTTGTTTTGGCGGACGGAAGCCAGCCTCTGACCGTTACAGGGATTAGCGAAGGCATGGCTACGGAAAACGGCAGGCAGTATATTGTCAGCCTGCAGGCCCCCGACGGTGTGCAGTTCAAGGACCCGTTCAAGGTTTCGGCCTCTTACCTGGCATATAGTCTGGAGTCTGCCGAATTGCCTGTAAGTTATGGAATATTGGTTGACAGTGAGGCGGATGTTTGGGCTAAAAGGGCTGTGGTTCATGTTTATAATGAAGAAAATCTGTCCGCACTCCAGTTCCAGCAATATAAGGCGGGCAAATGGGAGAATGTATCGGTTAAGGAGATTGATGGCAATTATGTTACGGTGAATGGATTGTCTTCCAATTCGGCATTGAAACTGCGTGCCCGGAAGACGGATGCAGAGCCGACCAATGAAGTGGAAATTCAGACAGAAGAAGAATTGCAGGTTCCAAATGCAGGTATGGAATCGTGGAGTTATGAACGTGGCGGTGACTATTGGGGAATCTGGTATCCCTGGAATGAGCCGGAAACAGATGGATGGAATACGCTGAATTTAAAAACCACTTCTGACGGCAGTGACAATTTTCCTTATGATTATGCGTATGTCGCTAATTCCGGAACGAAAGAAACGGCAGACTGCCATAAGGGAGAAAAGGCTGCCCTGATTCGTACGGTAGGCTGGGGAGCAGGAACGACGGCTCCAGGACCTTTCTGGGATGGTTCTATGACACATACAGATCCGGGATATTTGTATTTGGGAAAAAAATCGGAATCTCCCGAAACGGATTATTCCCCTTATCTGTTTGCATCTCGTCCTGATGCGTTGTCTTTTTATTACAAGTATACGCCTTCAAGCGGACGATCTGCGAGCAATGATAATTTTGAAGTCTGGGTGAAAGTGGAGAACAGAGATGGAAGTCCGACTGTTTTAGGGCAGGGTTATCTGAAAAGTGGAGGAAAGGTAACGAACTATACGCAGGGAAGCATATCGATAAAATACACTGCTGATTATCGGGACCGTAAAGCGACTCATATTTATATTATTTTTAAGTCGGGTACGGAAACGCGTTATAACTATATGAGTGTTCCTCCAAGAATGAATCTGAGCGATGGCGAATACATAGGCAGCCAGCTTTATATCGACGATATATCATTAATTTACGAATAAAAACAAAGCAATAAAATGAAACGAAACTTGATATTTGCATTCGTTTTGTTGGCAAGTCTGATGTTTGCAGCATGCCACAGTGAGAAGATGGATTTCGACTTGAGTCAGACCGGACAGGTCAATCTGGCTCCCTTGAAAGACAGCGAGCGTCCGAAGCTTACTTTCAATACGGAACCGCTGGTCAGCATATCGCGTGCCGCTTCGGATTTGGAAGATTACGTGATTGGCATTTATACGGCAGACGATGCGCTGGTGCAGGAATGGACCTACAGCGAAATGCCGGAAGTATATACATTGAATGTGGGCACATATAAGATAAAGGCGCACAGCCCGGCAACGGAAGGCGCGGCTTTTGATACTCCGTACTGTGAAGGCGAGTCCGGGACATTTGCAATCACGAAAGACAATATTGTGGATGCCGGCCAGGTGAACTGTACGTTGAAGAATGTCAAGGTGACAATCAAGTATGATGAGAAGCTTGCCGCTTTGTTGGGCGATGATGTCAAGGTGAGTGTCAAGGTGGGAAATGAATCGCTGGAATTTGCCAAAGATGAAACCCGTTCGGGATTTTTTCATGGTCAGGCAACAAACAATGCGGTGGATGTGGTGCTGACAGGCGAAGTGGAAGGAGAAAATGTTTCGATTACTCGTTCGTATCCCGATATTGTCATCGGTACGGAACTGATTGTCACTTATACGTTGGTGGAGGCTTCTACATCGGTCGATCCCGGAACGGGCGGAATTGTGTCTGTCGGCAGATTGGCTTTGAATGCAGCGTGTGAGAAGGTTTCCATCGGAGGAATGATTGTTCCTGACGAGGATGAAATCTTGGACTTCGGGAATCCGTCAGTTGTTGGACAAGGATTCAATATCGATGAAACGGTTACGGATTTGACCCAGCCGGTTGTGGTTTTGCTGAATGCTCCCGACGGACTGGCTCATGTTTATGTGCAGATTGAAACGACAAGCGGAAGCTTTGCTGCGGCTGTAGAAGAAATCTTAAGTCTTTCTTTTGATTTGGCTTATCCGGGGGATTTGGCTAAAAACCTTGAAGGCTTGGGATTGCCTGTTGGAGAAGCAGTAATCGGCCAGCAGCAAGTGGTGTTCGATGTGACTCAGTTTGTAGGTTTGCTGGCTAATGAAGCTTTTGCCGGAGTACATACCTTTAATATCAGTGTGGTCGATGTCAATGATGTTGAAGCGAAAGCCGCTTTGACCATTGACAGCCGTAATGCCGAATGAAAAGAAGCAGGTGTATGAAGAGGATTTTGTTTATACTTTGTTCGCTTGTCTTGTTGGGTGCGTGCCGCCAGGAAGACCGATGGTCGGACGCAGGTGAGGGCACGCTGCTGCTCGACATGAGGCAGGGTGAGGAAGTGAAGGTTGTGTCGCGCGCGGAAGGAGATGAAACGGAGGATGGTGTTTCTGATCCGGCTGAGGCATTGAAGGAAACGGCCCGCGTGCGTGTGTTTCAGGGAAACAAATTGGTGCGCAAATATAAAGGATGGGGCGGTGAAGTGGAGAGCGGAATCACGTTGGCTTCGGGTGATGATTACAAGGTGCGTGTTACTGCCGGAGATTCTGTAGCCGCCTCGTTTGATAGCAAGTTTTATGCGGGTGAGGAACCGTTTATAATTGCCAAAGGGCAACAGACCACGGTGAATGTCACATGCAATATTGCGAACGCCCTGGTGAAAGTGAACTTCGACAAGGAATTTGACACTTATCTGAAAAGTGCGGAAGTGAATGTCGCCGTAGATGCGGAAAATGGAGGCTTGAATTATCAATGGGCAAGCAGTGAGGAAGCGGCGGAATCTCCGGTCGGTTATTACACGTTCCCGCAGGGAAAGAAATACTTTATCTGTACACTGACCGGTGTAACCAAGTCGGGCGAGAAGTTTACGCAGACGGACCGTATAGAAAATGCGGAGGAAGCTACCTTATACACGCTTACTTATAATTATGGACAAGGAGGCGAAGAGCCGGAAATTCCGGAGCAGGGCGGAAGTTTCTTTGAACTGCAGGTGGATGAAACACCTTTGATTAAAAGGGAAGAGTCTGTCGGGATTTATCAGCGGCCTGTCATCCGGTGGACAAATGACAATGTGGTTCTTCCGGACGGTGAGGACTGGACGTTGGAGCCGGGGACGGAAGTAAGTCCGGTAACGGTGGTTTCTGCTTCTTCTGTTCTATCTCAGGTTACAGTGGAAGGTTCGCTGCTTGCTGCTTTGGATATTGCATCAGGTGATTTGCTGGATGAGGCTTTTCGCTTGGAATTGCAGAATAAGGGCATCGATGTGGCGCTTGATTCGGAATCACGTCTGACTGTTAACTGGAATGCTGCCTTGAATGCGCTTTTTGAGAATGAGGGCGTTTATGAACTGACGGTTGCTGCGGCAGACGCGAACAATAAATCCAGAACGGCGGCTTTAAGCATTGTGGTGTCTGATTCGAATGTCCGTGCCATAGCTATACCTTATATATATGAAATCTGGGCAGACAGAGCAACCTTGTATGCGGAAGTGATTGAAGGTAAGAACCCGACCGGCACGTTGACTTTCCGCTATCGTCAGAAAGGAACAGGTTCCTGGACAGAAGGCATTGCGGCCAGCCGTGAGGGAAATCAGATCAAGTCTGTGCTGTTGACCGGACTTGTTCCCGGGACAACTTATGAGTATCAGGTGCTGGAAGATACGAAAGTTTCAAATGTGATTCAGGAATTCACAACGGAAACAGCCGTTCAGTTGCCGAATGCCGGATTTGAAAAATGGTCGGGAAGCACGCCCATGCTGATTTATGGAAGCGGCGAAGAAATGTTCTGGGATTCCGGAAATCACGGATCAGCCACGTTGAATATAGATGTGACAACATCAGACTCTTCCATAAAGCATGGCGGTTCCTATTCTGCCAAACTGAAATCTGCTTATCCAAGTCTTTTGGGTATTGGAAAGTTTGCGGCAGGCAATCTTTTTATCGGCAAGTATCTTGCAACATCCGGGACGAACGGCGTGCTTGGCTGGGGTCGTCCGTTTACTACTCGTCCTTTGGCTTTGCGCGGACATATCCGTTACGTAAGCGGAACGGTGGATAGAGGTGGAAACCACATAGCCAATGACCAGCCTGACCAAGGCATCGTTTATATAGCCTTGACAGACGGAGAGCCGGAAACATACGACGACGGTTCCCAGTGGGCCTTTATCGTGAAGACGGCAGATCCGAAACTGTTTGATCCGAATGCGGAAAATGTGCTTGCTTACGGTGAGCAGGTCTGGACTTCAAGTACGGACGGCAGCGGTATGGTAGAATTTACCATTCCACTGGATTACCGTGCGACAGACCGTATTCCTGCCCGTATTATACTGGTTGCATCCGCAAGCCGGTACGGTGACTACTTTGAAGGTTCTACGGGCAGCACCATGTGGCTGGACGATCTGGAGTTAATTTATGAAGAGAGCGAACTCGAAAAATGAACGTTTTGTGAAGAAGATTTTATACCTTTTCGCTTTGCTGTGTCTGGCTGTGACTGGCCGGGCACAGGAAGGCAAGATCAAGATTCCTGACAATGTATTTGTTCCTAAGGGACAGTGGGTGGTTGGAAGTTCCGTTTCCTATTCGGAGCATACGGAAGAGAATTATCAGTTTCTGATTATAGACAAATTTAATTCCGACGGCTATACATTTAATGTCAGTCCGTTGGTTACCTACGCGGTGAAAGACAATCTGACAATGGGAGGACGCTTCTCTTACGGAAGAACGCTGACCAAATTCAACGGCCTGTCTGTTGATCTGGGAGAAGACCTGAACTTTGATTTGAACGACACGTACCAGTTGAAGCATTCGTACTCGGTGATGGCGGTGATGCGCAACTATATCAATCTGGGTACGAGCAAGCGGTTTGCCCTGTATGCCGAAACGCAGTTGCAGTTCGGCGGTTCGCAGGCGAAGCTTGTGACAAAAGAAGGCAATGAACTGACCGGAACCTATACGACATCAACGGATGTGGGTATTGGTGTGTGTCCCGGCATTGTGGCGTTTGTAAACAATTATACTGCTGTTGAGGTGAGTGTCGGAGTGCTTGGCGTCAATTTCAGCAAGGTGAAACAGAAGACAGACCAGATCTATACGGGCGACCAGTCGTCGAGTTCTGCCAATTTTAGAATCAATTTGTTTTCAATCGGCTTGGGTATAGCCTTTTATCTGTAGGAGAGTTGTATGAAATATATTATACTGTTTGTTGTGCTGTTTCTGGGCTTTGGCGCGTTTGATGTGTCGGCCCAGCATCGTGATACGATTGTAATTCATGATACGGTGTATGTGGAGCGGACTAAGGAACCGATGCAGCCGAAGAAGAATGTGATTGTCGAGTCAAACAGCCTGATACGCATCAAGCCTATCGGACGCTATGACCGTGGAATCCGTAACTACCGTTTTGTTGAAAAGGGAAAGTGGCTGGGAGGCCTGACTTTTTCGTTTGTAAACTATGACAGTGACGAAAGCACCATGCTTTATTCCATAGTCGGCGATTTGAACGCCAATTTCTCCGTAAAGTCTGTGAATCCGTTCGTGGGATATGCATTGAAAGACAACCTGGTGCTGGGGATGAAGCTGGGCTATCATCACCTTGACGCAGGGCTTGGCAACGTAGAACTGAATCTTGGTACGGACTACCACTTTTCGTTCGGAAACCTGAAATACAGTGAAGACTTGTATTCGGCAGGCGCATTCATGCGTTCTTATATAGGTCTTGACGAAAACGGAATATTCGGACTGTTTAACGAAACGGAACTTACTTACAGGCACGGGACATCTGTCTATTCGGATGGGGCTGATGCTGATATGAAACGCACCGAAACTACTATCAATGAAATCCGCCTGGGCATTAATCCGGGTGTGGCTGTGTTCATTACCAAGAACCTGTGCGCTGAGATGTCTTTCGGTGTGGCTGGATTGAAATTCCGTTCTGAAAAGCAGCGTGATCAGGCTGGAGTGGAAGGGAAGCGTCATGCCAGCGGCGCTGATTTTAAAATTAATATCCTTAATATCAATATTGGCTTGACTTTATGTTTGTAATCGGATATATGAAGAAACGGTCTTTAGTGAAATGTGTCTGCGGACTGGCGGCTGCCGTCTTGTTTTCCGGATGCATAAAGAATGATATACCCTATGCCAAAGTTCCGCTTTCAATCGTGTCTATGCAGGTTGAGGGACAGATCGGGAACGCTGTCATTTCGGAGGATGACAGGACGGTGACGATGACTTTGGGCGAAACGGTGAATCCTTCCAGTCTGAAGGTGACCGAATTCACCTGTACGGATAAAGCTTCTTCCACGTTGTCTGTGGGGCAGGAAATCAATCTGTCTTCTCCTTACAAAGTGACGTTGTCTTTGTATCAGGATTATGAGTGGACTGTTGTCCGCAGCCAGCCGGTTGAGCGGACTTTTCAGGTGGAGAATCAGGTCGGAAACGCTACTTTTGATGAAGTGAACCTGGTGGCAAGGGCATTGATAAGGAAAGACGCTGACCTTTCTGAATTCAGCTTGCTTGCGTTGAAGCTTGGGCCGGAAGGTTCGGCTATGAACGGTGAAGTGACTTCGGTCCCGACATTGAAGTGGACGCTGTATGCGAACTATGCGGAAGCGTCGGTCCGGGTGACTTACGGAGGGTTTGTGGACCAGATCTGGAGGGTCAGGGTGTATAACAGCCCTACAAACGTGATAACTGAATCGGCTGACGGATGGGTGAATGTGGGCTGGATGTACGGAACGGGAGTTGCCGGTGCCGACTGCGGTTTTGAATACCGGGAAGTGGGTGCGGCGGAATGGATCCGTGTGCCGCAGGAGTATCTGACAGTCGATGGCGGCGAGTTCCGTGCCCGTGTTCCTCATCTGGATGCGAATGCCACCTATGAGTGCAGAGCCTATTCCGGTGAAGAGTATGCCGATGCGGTTGAGTTCTCTACCGTTGACGTTGAAACAGTTCCTAACATGGACTTTGAGGATTGGGTCCATAATGCCGGACGTAACGGCAAGTCGATTTGTCCGTGGGCAGAGGGCGGATCTCCTTTCTGGGATACGGGCAACCATGGAAGCACTACGCTGAGCGACAAGGATAATGTAACCACTCCCGTAAGCGATCCGCGTCCGGGAAGCCGGGGGACGACTGCCGCCCAACTGAAGTCGGCAACTGTAGTCGGTGTGCTTGCTGCCGGAAACTTGTTTATCGGCGAGTATAAAGAAACGGTGGGCATGAACGGCCGTTTGGGATTCGGACGTGGCTTTACTTCCTATCCGACGCGGCTCAAAGGATATTTCAAGTATCAGACGGCACCGATTACCAAAGTCAATGCCGGATTTGAGTATCTTGAGTCAAGGCCCGACAGCTGTATCGTATGGGTGGCTTTAGGCGACTGGGAGCTTTCGTCAGCCAATTCAGAAACGGGACAGTTTACGGCAGTTGAGATTCTGACGGACAACGCTAACAATAACGGCACATATTTCGACAAGAATGATTCGCATATCATCGCTTACGGTGAGATGGTGTGCGGTGAGAATGTTTCGGATTACAGAGAATTCAGTGTGGAGCTTGACTACCGTGCTACCAACCGCCGTCCGACTGCTTTGCTTATTGTCTGCTCGGCAAGCAAGTATGGTGACTATTTCACCGGAGGTCCGGGAGCGACGTTGTGGCTGGATGATTTCAGTCTGGAGTATGATTATGATTAAATAAAGTATTCCCGCCATGGCCGAGCGGTTATGGCGGGGATATTTGTCGCTCATGGAATTGCATATGAAAAACAGAACGTATTTCTTAAAGATTGAACATCGTTTCATTTGATTACTAGCATGCTTTTTAGCAAAAAATGAAAAACAGACAAATAATAAAAGAAATAGACCTTGTGTTATTTGTTTCTTTGTCCTTATTTTGCAGCCGATTAATCAATTAATAAAGAACAGATGAAAAAGAATGTATTTTATTATTTTTTTGCGGCTCTGTTTGCCGTAACGATGTTTGCTTCTTGCAGCGACGATGATGGCTTGAATGAAGACCCAAATCCGGGGGGAGGTACAGGAACAGGGGAAGATTCTGTATCTGTAGCTGATAATTTTGTTGGGGAATATAAAGGAACTTTGGATGTAAGTGTTGGAGGGGCTTCTACTCCGCTTATGTATCAGAATATTACAATTTCGAAGGCCGGAAATGATTCTATAGATTTGGTTATAAGTAATTTTACTTTTGCTGGGGCTATTGAATTAGGTGACGTGACATTGGCTGATTGCCAGTTGTCGTCTGAAGATAATACGACCTATACTTTCCATCGTGAAGAGGAAATGACATTTTCTAATTCGTTGGTAGGAACTTGCCCTGTTACTTCTGATGTTACCCTTTTCGGAGACAGTGTGGTTGTAGAATTGGCTATTGTATGGAACGGTAGCATTGATGTAAATGTTGTTTATAAAGGTGTTAAACTGAAAGGAACTGAAAACACAGAGGCCAAGATAACTTCTTTTACATTTGACAGTTCTGTAGATGCTAATTCTGTCGTAATTTCTCAGCCTGTTATCAATGAGGATAATACTATTACTTTCGGGGTTTCTGAAGGTGCTGATGTGACTGCGCTTGTTCCGACTATAACAGTTTCAGACGGTGCTACTCTTTCTCCTGCAGGTGGTGTGGCTACTGACTTTTCTGATGACATAACTTACACCGTTGTTTCTGAGGATGGAAAAACAGTTGCTGAGTATACAGTAAATGTTCCTTCTAAACTTTCTTCTTGGAAATATTCGTTTGATGAATGGGGCACGAAGAACGGAACTTCTACGGGATTTGTTGATACCCAAAGTGCTTCTTGGGATTCTCCATTGCCTTTGGACGAACTGGCAAGTGCAAATGAAGGTGTTGCAGCTTTGAGGACTCCTTTGGGAGGAGGATATGAAGGCGATTATGCTATGACAAAGGAAGAAAACGGTTATAGTGGAAGTGCTGTAAAACTCCAGACGTTGTATACGAATGATCTGTCAGAGCTCATTCCCGGTAGTATTCCTGCTATAACTCCTGCTTCTTTATATACAGGTACTTTTGAGTTTTCTATGCAAACAGAAGCTGCTAAACAGTTGACGATGACAAAGTTTGGAATCTCTTATGATAAAAAACCTTTGACCTTTAAAGGTGTTTATAAGTATGCTAAGGGCGATAATTATATTGACGGATCTCAGGAGCCTGCGCTTGAAAACCAGGAAGGAGAAGATAGAGGTCTGATATTAGCTGTATTATACGAAGCTTCTGCTGATGAAACGCTTGATGGTACTAACTTGAAAACAGCTTCAAATCGTGTGTTGTTGGCTCAAGTTGGGGGTGACGCAGGTGTTGCTGATACCAATGGTGAGTGGGTTAATTTTGAAATTTCTTTTGAACCAGTAGGTGATGCTGAATATTCCTCAGATAAGCAATATAAGTTGGCAATTGTTTGTCAGTCAAGTGTAAATGGTAGTGAATTCAAGGGTGCAGCAAACAGTACTCTTTGGGTAGACGAACTCGAAGTAATTGGTGAATAATAATAAAACCAATCATTCTATATTATAATTGAAAAGCTGTTTCTGACATATAATCAGGAGCAGCTTTTTATTTTCCCAGTTCGAATTATCCGGCAAATCTATGCGAAAGAATAATGCCGGAGATTGCGTATAAAAGTTTGTCTTCAGTTTGGAGATACGTATCTTCAAGCTGGAGATATATGTCTTTAGGCTGGAGATGTGTATCTCTAGGCTAGAGATGTAGTTCTTTCTGCGAGTGGAAAGAAAAGGCTGAGTCCTTCTTTTGGGGCGAAAGAGTCCGCAAGGCAAGGCTGTTGCAGCATCTCACTCAGAAGCAGCCAGGGATTGGTGTGCAGCCCGCGCAGATTTCTCTTCTGGGAAACGAGAGGGCTTTAGCTATATCACGGCCTTGGGCATAACTTCCGCCACGCTTGACCGGAGCGAATTCGGGAAGATTGTGGCATGGTAACTGCGTATCAGATAAAAATGCGGAGCCGCAGAAAATTGATGTCATTCTGCGGCTCCGCACTTTTCTGTAGTCAGCTCTTGTATTTAAAATTCGTATCCGAAGCCGAAATTCAGATAAATGGGATACATGGCAAACGAGATGGTCTTGAAATCTTTTTGGAAGATGTCGTTCAGTCCCCATGTCAGGTCTGCATGGACATTCAGATGCTTGTAGGCCTTCCATGTTCCCCCCGCCTGAAGTCCCCATTGGAATCGGCGGAGCTCGTTTGAGAAGTCATAAGTTGCAATGTTCTCTCCGGAGAAGTTGACACGGCTTCCCGTTGCGTCCGGTGTGCGCAGATGTCCTTCGTATACGTTTCCTGAGAAATCCCCCTCCATCATGTAAGAGAGATAAGGTCCGGCAGAAACTTTCCATCTGTTTCCGATTTTGAGATTTGCCAGAATCGGAACCGTAAGATAGGAAGTTCTGACTTTGGTGCGTACCCCTCCGGTCCATATTCCCTGTATTTTTCCTCCCACTTCGTTAAAGATTTCCATTCCGTAGTTCTTCACGGTGGCTTCGGTTGTCATGGTCTTGCTTTCGAGTCTCAATCCTACGCTTACCCCCCATTTCTGCTCTTTTCCCAACCATTTGGTGGCATTTCCTTCGAGAGCGATGCCCAGTCCGGGCTTGTAGCTTTCGATGCTTCTGATTTCTTGGGGCAGAGGAAGCGGCGAAGTTCCTCCGATGTTGACCCCTGCCTTGAATTCGTAGTCCAATCCGTGGAGTGCAGACCAGATCAATCCTTTGTGTTCTCTGTTGGCTTTATAGTCTGATGATTGTGCGTACAGGCTTTCTGCATTCAGGACGAAAGCAGCTATAAGGGCAATCAGTATGTTTCTGCTATTCATGTTTTTCTGTTTTAATTATTCGCATACAATTTCTACTTCGTCAACGTACAGTTCGCTTCCTACGGCTCCGCGGAAATAAGCTCCTTCGATGCTTGAAGTGAATACGATGGCCAGCTTGTATTCCCCGTTTCTCAGTCTTTCCTCATCAATAGTCTTGCCATTCTGCGGCTCGAAACTGAGTTCGAAGCGTGTCCATTGGTCTGTTTCGGCCATCGTCGGGTTTCCGTCTTGTCCGATTCTGGCCAGTGATACGATGTGTTCGTCTATAGGTCCGTCCTGAGGGAACAGGTCGCCGTTCAAGGAGTAGTCGCCTGTAAAGGATTCATATAATGCTGCATAGATGTCGCCCATATCAGATTTCGACACTTCTTCTTTGTTTTCATCCGTGAATGTTTCTCCGGCTTTATACTTGTAGTATCCTGTCATCCGGACCGGTTTTTTTGTGAATGGGAAGCCGAAGAGAGTGGCTTGCAGCGGATGCTGTATAGCGTTTTGCACATCGAAAGATCCAATGAACAGATTTCCTGCCGCGATAGGCATTCCAATGGGTTTCCCGAAGTTTCCTGTATCTCTTGTGGTCAGTTTTACGCATTTGCCGCTATATCCGTCCGAACTCTGTGCCGTAGGATAATCTTCTGCATCTTGAGCCATTCCGCTTATTTCAAATCCGGGATTTCCGCTGGCCCATTGCATGATTCCCGATTCGGTAGTCAGGTACAGAACGTGGTAGGGTGTCGTTTCTTTCAGTTCCTCGAATGAGTATTTTGTATAGTCCGACAATTCGATTGTGTTGATGCTCAGCGTATAAGTTGCCTGGTTGCTTCCGCTTTCCGACTTTACCGTGAAGTGTCGCTGTTTATTTTGCGAGAAGTCACATTGGCAGGTCCATGTGGTGTCTTTCTGAAGCGCAGGCTGTGTGTCGTTCGTTTCCGGATCGTCCAACTGTATGGTAGCCTTGTCTGCCAGCGTAAAGACCAGCGTTTGCTTTGACATGTCCATATCTGCCATATAGACTTCGATTTCTTTTGTGTTGTGCGAAATGTTGGTCAGCAGGATGTTTTCACCTTCACATCCGTCGATGGCCGCTTCCACATTAGGTGCTTCGTCCTGTATGCAGGAAGTAATGGCACAGCTTGCAAACAGCCCTAATAATAGATTTTTTACTTTCATGTTTATTATCGCTTGGTAATTAATAAATTAGTAGGGCAAAATTACGGAAAATATTTGTAAATGGGAGCTTTTGGCCTGATATTTTTGTTTTTTGCTGTTGCTGAAATACGGTGCTGTTGCTGAAAGTTTTGTATGGAAGGCTGGCCGTGTGTTCACTGGAGATATCACGCTTGCCTGTAGAGGTGTCAGAGCTGATAATGGCCGGTGCCCTGCATCGGCTGTGTCAGCCAGATGTAGGGCATTTCTGTTTCATAGCGCAGCTATTTCATCGGCTGTAAGTCCTGTAGCCTGTATGATGAGTGTTGTTTCCATACCCATCGCCTTGAGCTTTTTCGCTATTTGTACTTCTTTATTTCGTTCTCCTTGTTTCATACCTTGTTTCATACCTTGTTTCATACCTTGTTTCATGCCTTGTTTCATACCTTCCTGTATGCCCTCTTGCTTTCCTTTTTGCAAGGCATCACTGACCAGCGTTTGTTCTACGCGTACCGCATCCCAAAAATCATCGTATCCGAGTAGTTGGGCATCGCTGAAGGCCGATTCTTCAAGGAGAGTCACAGCTTTCTTGATTTCCGGATTGTCCAGTAATTCTTGCGGTATTTCTCGTGTTTTTCCGTTGATCTCTGTTAGATAGCGCAGCCACAAGACATACATTTTCTTTTCACTGTATGTATGGGGAGTGAATTTGGGCAGTTCGACGAATATAAAGCGCAGGCCTTCGATGATTCTGTCCGTATGCTGTATTTGTACGATGCGATAATCGTGGTAGAAATCTTCTATGTCGGGAGCAAATACCTCGTTTACCAGGCTGAGCGAATATACCGGTTGGAGGAGTTCGTATTTTTCTTTGCCGTCAAGCTGCCGTACATAAGCCTTGGATGCGTTGAACAGTACCCTTTGCATGAAAGCTGACGACCATAACATCTGCATTTCAACGATAAACTGGCGTCCGCGTTTGTCCCGGCATCTCACATCGACAATGCTGTTTTTCTTTAAAGGCGTTTCTGGAGCCAGCTCTGGTGTAAGATATTCTATCTCGTTGATTTCTTCTTCAGGGGTTTCAAAGGGAAGAAGGGCATTCAACAAGCTTTTGATAAGGTCGGGGTGTTCGCCGAACACTTTTTTGAAGGTCAGGTCTGCTTTGGGGTCAAGGTATCTCATGATTATTTCATATTAAGGTTTGTGCAAAAATAGTGTAAATGGATGAGATATGGAAATGTATATACAAAAAATCCCGGTTCTGCCTGCAAACAGAACCGGGAGTGATTTAGATTACGGAACAATAATCTGGGCTTATACGATACCTTGAGCCATCATTGCGTTGGCAACTTTCATAAAGCCGGCAACGTTGGCGCCCTTCACGTAGTTGATGTATCCGTCGGGTTCGGTTCCGTACTTCACGCAGGCTTCGTGGATATTCTTCATGATGCTTTTCAGTTTTTCATCCACTTCTTCCTGGCTCCAACTCAGTTTGATTGAGTTCTGGGTCATTTCCAGACCTGATACTGACACGCCGCCGGCGTTTGCTGCTTTTCCCGGAGCATAAAGAATCTTTGCATCCTGGAATACACGGATGGCTTCCGGAGTAGAAGGCATGTTGGCTCCTTCTGAAACGGCGAAGACACCGTTGGCTACCAGTGCTTTTGCATCATCTCCGTTTATTTCGTTCTGAGTTGCAGACGGAAGCGCGATGTCAGCCTTTTCATTCCAGGGACGTGCGCCCGGTACATACTTGCAGCCGTATTTTTCTGCATATTCACGGATGCGTCCGCGGTACAGGTTCTTCAGTTCCATGATGTAGTCCAGCTTTTCGCGGTCGATGCCGTCCGGATCATAGATATAACCGTCGGAATCAGACATGGTAACAACTTTTGCTCCCAGTTCGATCAGCTTTTCAGCAGTGTACTGAGCCACATTGCCCGAGCCGGATACCAGGCAGGTTTTGCCTTTGATGTCTATATTGCGCGTTTTCAGCATTTCAAGCAGGAAGTAGATGTTTCCGTATCCGGTTGCTTCCGGGCGTATCAGAGAGCCTCCGAATTCGCGTCCTTTTCCGGTCAGTACACCGCTGAATTCGCGGGTCAGCTTTTTGTACATGCCAAACATATAGCCGACTTCACGTCCGCCTACACCTATATCACCGGCAGGTACATCAGTTTCGGGACCGATATGACGCCACAATTCCAGCATGAAAGCCTGGCAGAAACGCATTACTTCTGCATTTGATTTGCCTCTCGGAGAGAAGTCGGAACCGCCTTTTCCTCCTCCCATCGGAAGGGTGGTCAGCGAGTTCTTGAAAGTCTGTTCGAAAGCAAGGAATTTCAGAATACCCAGATTTACAGAGCTGTGGAAACGGATACCGCCTTTGTACGGGCCGATTGCGTTGTTATGCTGTACACGGTAACCCATGTTGGTCTGAATATTGCCTTTGTCATCCATCCATGTTACACGGAACTGGTATACACGGTCGGGAATGCACAGACGCTCGATAAGGTTTACTTTGTCGAATTCAGGGTGCTTGTTGTATTCTTCTTCTATTGTTCCCAACACTTCTTCTACCGCCTGATGGTATTCAGGTTCGTTCGGAAATCTTCTTTTCAGATCTTCCAATACTTTAGCTGCATTCATAAGTCAAAAAGATTATCGTTATTTATTATTGGTTAGTTTTCTTTTCTAATCAGTCGCTGTTTGTCGTTTGATGTGCCAAAAGTATATCTTTTTTTTGATTTATGCAACAATTGATAAATAAAAATGATGGAAAAATATCAATTTAACTTGTTTGCTGTGTTTATTGTGCCTAAGTGATTATTTGTTCCTGCTTTTTATGGACTTTATGATAGGGATAAACACAAGTGCTCCGGATATGATAAGCATAAGTGTCAGCGGTCCGTCAATTTTCGGTGCAGAGGTGAGTACGATGAAGCAGAGGGCTGCCCAAAGGAGGGTCAGCGTGATGCATTGTGCATTGTTGAGAGGTTTTCGCATAGTTTTTAAAAGGTGAAGTGTAATAAAAAACGAACACAGAGGCGCATTGTCACAGATGTTTGCGGTCAAGATTCTGTGGCTCTGCGGCTCTGTGTCCTGATTCAATCAGCCTGATTGGCGTTTATTCGTTTTCTTTCAGTTTTTTTGCTACGATGGCATCTATACATGCAATGGCTGTGATGTTGACGATATCGCGCACAGAACTTTCGATGTCGGTGAAGTGGATCGGTTTGTTCAGTCCCATCTGGATTGGTCCGATTACTTCTGTTTCGCTCATTCCCTGAATCAGCTGGTAAGTTGCGTTTGCTGAGGTCAGGTTCGGGAATACCAGCGTATTGACATCTTTTCCTTTCAGACGTGTGAACGGATATTTTTCGTCACGCAGCGCATTGTTAAGGGCGAATTTCACTTGCATTTCGCCATCAATTGCCAATTCCGGATATTCTTTCTGCATGTAGGCAACGGCTTCGTGTACTTTAGCGGGGCTTCCTTCCTGATCAGAACCGAAGTTGGAGTATGACAGCATGGCCATAATCGGCTCCTGGTTGAAGAAGCGTACGGCCTTGGCCGACAGTTTTGCAATGTCGATCAGCGCATCAGTATCCGGATGGCGGTTGATCAAGGTATCAGCAATAAAGTAAGTGCCTTGTTTGGAATTGAGGATATGCATGGTTCCGAAGTGCTTGTAGCCCGGCTGAATGCCAATCACTTCTTTGGCCACCTTGATTGTATTGGTATATTTGGTATACAGTCCGGTTACGAAGGCGTCAGCTTCGCCTGTTTCTACCATCATCATGCCGAAATAGTTGCGCTCGAACATCTTGTCGTTGGCTTCCTGGTAGTTTGCTCCTTCGCGGGCGCGTTTTTCGCTGAGGATGCGTGCATATCGTTCGCGGCGTTCTGCCTCGCGGTCATGGCGGAGATTGACGATTTCGATTCCTTCCAGACTCAGCTCTAGTTCTTTAGCGAGCTTTTCGATACGTTCTTCATTTCCTAGAAGAATCGGATGGCAGAGTCCTTCTGATTTGGCTAATACGGCGGCTCTCAGCATATTCGGGTGAATGCCTTCGGCAAATACCACACGTTGCGGGTCGCGCCGTGCCGTTTCATATAACTGGCGGGTCAGTTTGTTTTCTTGTCCCATCAGTTCCTTCAAGTGGTTTCTGTATTCATCCCAGTCGGTGATTTGCTTGCGGGCCACTCCAGATTCCATTGCAGCTCTGGCTACAGCCATGGACACTTCTGTAATCAGGCGCGGGTCGACCGGTTTCGGTATGAAATAGTCGCGTCCGAAAGTCAGGTTGTTTACATGGTAGGCCGCATTGACTACGTCAGGAACTGGTTGCTTGGCAAGTCCTGCGATAGCACGTACAGCAGCCAGTTTCATCGCTTCATTGATGGCGGTTGCGCGGGTGTCCAGTGCGCCCCTGAAGATGTATGGGAATCCGATCACGTTGTTGATCTGGTTGGGATAATCCGAACGTCCGGTAGCCATCAGTACATCCGGACGGGAAGCCATGGCATCTTCATAGGAGATTTCCGGTGTCGGGTTTGCCAGGGCAAATACGATCGGATTTTCGGCCATGCTGCGCACCATATCCTGTGACAGTACGTTTCCTTTTGAAAGGCCGAGGAATACGTCTGCACCCTTGATAGCTTCGGCTAATGTATGGATGTCTGTACGGTCGGTTGCGAAGTATTTCTTTTGTTCGTTCAGGTCGGTGCGCTGTTTTGAAATGACTCCTTTGCTGTCGAGCATTACGATGTTTTCCAGGCGGGCACCAAGTGAAATGTAAAGTTTCGTGCAGGAAACAGCCGAGGCTCCTGCGCCGTTTACGACAATCTTCACATCTTCAATCTTTTTCCCTGCCACTTCGAGCGCATTCAGAAGACCTGCGCTTGAAATGATTGCGGTTCCGTGCTGGTCATCGTGCATTACCGGGATGTCCAGTTCTTCTTTCAAACGTTCTTCGATCTTGAAGCATTCGGGGGCCTTGATATCTTCGAGGTTGATTCCGCCGAAGGTTGGAGCGATGGCTTTGACCGCCTCAATGAATTTGTCCGGGTCTTTTTCGTTTACTTCAATGTCGAACACGTCAATGCCGGCATATATTTTGAAAAGCAGCCCTTTACCTTCCATTACTGGCTTGCCGCTCAGTGCGCCGATATCGCCCAGCCCAAGCACGGCTGTACCGTTTGAAATTACGGCAACCAGATTCCCTTTGTCTGTATAGTCGTATGCAGTTTCTTGATTTTTCTGGATCTCCAGGCAAGGTTCAGCTACTCCGGGGGAGTAGGCCAATGATAAATCGGTTTGTGTTCGGTAAGGCTTGGTCGGGACGACTTCGACCTTTCCCGGTTTGCCCTGCGAGTGATAGAGCAGGGCGGCTTCTCTAGTAATTTTTGTCATACTTATAATGAATTTGGTAAGTTTCAAAAATGAAATGCACGCAAATGTAGAAATAAAATGACAAATAGAAGATTTTTTATATTTAATTTCTGCAAATTGATTGTGTTTGTTAATTTGTTGGTCGGTTAAATTTGCCAGTTGGTCAGATAAAATCGCACAAACTTCGTTTTATGGTTATTCTTAGTTAATTAAGATTTCCCCACACCGATTTTTTCCTATATTTGCAGACTGAAAAAGATGTGTATATATGAAAAACTTCTAATTTATTTAAGGTAAAACATTAATTTTTATAAGATGGATAATATGGAAATGAAAAGAAACAAGAGTTTTTCTTTTAGCCGGATAGCCCTGTTCGCAGTGGGGATATCAATGTTAACCGCTTGCGGAAGTCAAGGCGGAACGATGGGTGACGACCAGTTTGCAGTGCAGGAAGTACAGTCTACTTCCAGTGAGCAGGCCAAACGGTACCCGGCTACTATCAGAGGTTTACAGGACATTGAGATCCGTCCTCAGGTGAGTGGCTTTATTGTGAAGTTGTGTGTTGACGAAGGTGCGACTGTACATAAGGGACAGGCTTTGTTCCAGATTGATCCGACTCAATACAAGGCAGCTTTCGATCAGGCTGCGGCTGGAGTTGAATCTGCCAAAGCTAATTTGAAAACTTTAACAGAAACAGAAGCTAACAAGCGGATGCTTCACGAGCAGAAAATCATCAGTGATTTTGAGTATCAGACTGCTGTCAATAATTTGCTGACAGCTAAGGCCAGCCTTGCACAGGCTGAAGCCTCTTATACGGCAGCCAAGCAGAATCTGGGCTTCTGTACAGTGACGAGTCCTTCAGACGGCGTAATCGGTACTTTCCCTTATCGTATCGGAGCTTTGGTCAGCCCCTCTGTTGCGGAGCCGTTGACTACGGTTTCTCAGATCGGTGATATGTATGTTTATTTTTCGCTGACAGAGAAAGAACTTCTGGCACTGACGAAAGCCGGCGGTACACTGAAAGAGCAGTTGGAAAAAATGCCGGCGGTGCAGTTGGAACTGGCGGACGGAAGCATGTATAGTGAAAAAGGAAAAGTTGATGCTGTGAGCGGTGTCATTGATCAGACTACTGGTTCTGTGAGCATGCGCGCTATCTTCCCCAACAAGAGCAATGTGCTCCGAAGCGGCGGTATGGCGAATGTTGTGTTCCCTTACACAATGGAAAATGTGCTTTTGGTTCCTCAGTCGGCAACGGTTGAAATCCAAGACAAGAAGTTCGTTTATGTTCTTCAGCCGGACAGTACGGTCAAGTATACCGAAATTCAGATTTCTAATTTGAATGACGGCAAAAGCTATATCGTTCTTGGCGGTCTGAAGTCGGGCGACAAGATTGCCGTGGAAGGTGTAACTCGTCTGAACGACGGCATGAAGATTACTCCGATTACTCCCGCTCAGAAGGAAGCCAAATACCGTCAGGCTTTGAAGGACCAGAAGGAAGGCAATCTGGCTACGGCGTTTAATTGATCAGATATGAAATATCTTTATATAATATAATAGGTATAGAACAGAATGAAACTAGATAGATTTATTAACCGTCCGGTATTATCAACCGTTATTTCAATCTTGTTGGTAATCTTGGGCTTTATCGGTCTGGCAACGCTGCCGATTACCCAGTATCCGGACATTGCGCCGCCTACCGTTTCGGTAAGTGCGACTTATACAGGTGCCAATGCGCAGGCTGTGCTGAATTCAGTTATCTCTCCGCTGGAAGACCAGATAAACGGTGTGGAAAACATGATGTATATGCAGTCTACGGCAACAAACAACGGTTCGGCACGTATCACTGTATATTTTAATCAGGGAACTGACCCGGATATGGCACAGGTCAACGTACAGAACCGTGTAACCCAGGCGCAGGGTTTGCTGCCTGCCGAAGTTACTCAGGTCGGGGTGACAACCCAGAAGCGTCAGACTTCGATGCTGATGGTATTCTCGGTGTATGACAAGGAAGACAAATACAATATCGAGTTCCTCGAAAACTACGCAAGTATCAACCTGATTCCGGAAATCAAACGTGTAAGCGGTGTAGGTGATGCCAATGTGATGGGTACCGACTACTCTATGCGTATTTGGTTGAAGCCGGATGTGATGGCGCAATACAAGTTGGTGCCAAGCGATATCACAGGTGTTTTGGCAGAGCAGAACGTTGAAGCTGCACCGGGACAGTTCGGTGAACGCGGCAATCAGTCTTTCCAATACACAATCCGTTATAAGGGACGTTTGTCGAGCACAACAGAATTTGGTGATATTGTCATCAAGTCGCTTTCTAATGGTGAAGTGTTGCGTTTGAAGGACGTGGCTGAAATGGAGCTGGGACGTCTGACCTACAACTTCAACAATACGGTAAACGGTCATAAAGCTGTGTCTTGTATCGTTTACCAGATGGCGGGAACCAATGCTACCGAAACCATTCAGAATCTGGAGAAGGTGCTTGCCGAATACGAGAAGAATCTGCCGGAAGGTTTGGGTATCAATATTGCGCAGAGTGCCAATGACTTCTTGTTCGCTTCTATCCACGAAGTGGTGAAAACGCTGATCGAGGCGTTTATCCTTGTGTTTATCGTGGTATATATCTTCTTGCAGGATATGCGGTCTACGCTGATTCCGGCGATTGCTATTCCGGTTGCATTGATCGCAACTTTCTTTGCCTTGACACTTATCGGATTTAGTATCAACTTGCTGACTCTGTCAGCGATGGTGCTTGCCATTGCCATAGTCGTCGATGATGCCATAGTCGTCGTCGAGGGGGTTCATGCCAAGTTGGACCAAGGTTACAAGTCGGCTCGTGAAGCTTCTATTGACGCTATGAGTGAATTGGGCAGTGCCATTGTCTCCATTACGCTGGTGATGATGTCCGTATTCATTCCGGTAAGTTTCATGAGTGGTACGGCGGGTACTTTCTATCGCCAGTTCGGTTTGACTATGGCGATTGCCATCGGTTTCTCGGCATTGAACGCTTTGACACTTTCTCCGGCTTTGTGTGCTTTGTTCTTGAAGCCGCATAACTCCGAAGCTACACTGAAGGAACGTATGGGTACGGCTTACAAGGAATCGCGTAAGATTCTTGTGGCCCGATATGCAGATGCTCTTGGCCGGTGGATGAATCCGAAGATTGTCATCCTCTTTACGATTATTGCTATTTTGGGTATGATTTTCGGGCTCTTCAGCTTTAGCGAACATCCGGTACTCTGCATTGTGATGATTGTAATCAGTGTTCTGGCTTTTGCGGGAATGACTACTGACAAGTTCAAGGATTCGTTCAACAAGTCGTATAACTCGTTGCTGGCAAAATACAAGAAACGTGTCGTTGCATTTATCCATAAGCGTTGGCTGTCAATGGGTCTGGTTGCCGGGGCGATTGCGCTTTTGGTTGTATTCATGAGCATTACGCCTACCGGTATGGTTCCGAATGAAGATACGGGTACGATTATGGGTTCTGTGACTTTGCCCCCGGGCACTTCGCAGGAACGTGCTCAGGAAGTGCTGACTAAAGTTGACAGCTTGATCGCAGCGGACCCGGCTGTTCAGTCGCGCACGGTGATTTCCGGATTCAGTTTCATCGGTAGCGGACAAGGTCCTTCTTACGGATCTATCATTATCAAGTTGAAAGACTGGGAAGAGCGTACAACACAGCAAAGTTCTGACATCGTGGTTGCATCATTGTTTATGCGTTCGCAGAAGTTGTTCAAGGATGCACAGGTATTGTTCTTTGCGCCTCCTATGATTCCGGGTTACTCTATTTCGACCGATATCGAGTTGAATATGCAGGATAAGACCGGAGGTAGCCTGGATCATTTCTTCCAGGTTGTAAACGACTACATTGCCGCATTGCAGAAGCGTCCGGAAATCAATTCTGCATCAACGAACTTCAACCCGAGTTTCCCGCAGTATCAGATGGATATCGACGCTGCCGCTTGTAAAAAAGCAGGTATCAGTCCGAGCGACATTTTGACGACGATGCAGGGCTACTTCGGAGGTATCTACGCTTCCAACTTCAACAGCTTCGGTAAGATGTACCGTGTTATGATTCAGGCAGAACCGGATGCAACGAAGAATCTTGAGTCGTTGAACAGCATTAAGGTGCGCGGAAGTGACGGTGAGATGGCTCCAATTTCACAGTTCGTTTCGATGAAGAAAATCTACGGTCCGGATGTGATCAGCCGTTTCAACCTGTATACTTCTATTCAGGTGATGGTATCCCCGGCAGCCGGATATTCTTCAGGACAGGCTCTTCAGGCTATAGCTGAGGTTGCAGATCAGGATTTGCCTGCCGGCTTCGGTTACGAATTGGGAGGTATGGCGCGTGAGGAAGCGCAGACAACAAATACAACGGGAATTATCTTTGTATTGTGTCTTGTGTTCGTTTACTTGCTGTTGAGTGCTCAGTACGAAAGCTACCTGCTGCCGTTGGCCGTATTGCTTTCAATACCTTGCGGTCTGTTGGGAAGCTTCCTGTTTGTGAACGGCTTCTCTGCTTTGGGAAGCATTCCGGCATTGAAGATGATATTGGGAACCATGTCGAACGATATTTATATGCAGATTGCATTGATCATGTTGATGGGTCTGTTGGCTAAGAATGCGATTTTGATCGTAGAGTTTGCCCTTGACCGCCGCAAGCAAGGCATGAGCATTTCGTGGGCCGCCGTCCTCGGAGCTTCAGCCCGTTTGCGTCCGATTCTGATGACATCATTGGCGATGATTATCGGTTTGCTTCCGTTGATGTTTGCCTTTGGCGTAGGTGCTCATGGTAACCGTACGCTGGGTGCATCCGCTATCGGTGGTATGTTGATCGGCATGATATTCCAGATTTTCATTGTGCCTGTGCTGTTCGTGATATTCCAGTGGCTGCAGGAAAAGGTTAAACCGATGGAATGGGATAGCTTGGACGAAAGTGAAGTGGAAGCAGAAATAGAACAGTATACTCCTAATAAACGCTAAATGACAAGACAATAATGAAGAAACAGATAATAGGAATGATGTGTGTAGCTGCTATGATGAGCAGCTGCCACATCTACAGAGCTTATGATCGTCCGGAAACGATAGATGCTTCAGGCATCTATCGTGACCCGGTATCAGAAACGGACACGCTGGCTGTTACCGATACGGCGAATATGGGTAATCTTCCGTGGAAGGAAGTGTTCCGTGATCCGAAACTGCAGGCTTTGATAGAGGAAGGACTTGCCAGCAATGTGGATTTGCAGGCCGCCATTCTCCGTGTGGAAGAGGCGAAAGCGATGCTTACCGCAGCCAAACTGTCTTATTTGCCTTCCATAAACTTTGCTCCGCAGGGAACGTTGAGCAGTTTTGACAAGATGAAGCCAAGCCAGACGTATCAGATTCCGGTTGCCGCAAGCTGGGAAATCGATCTGTTCGGAAAGTTGCTGAATGCGAAACGCGGACAGCGTGCGGCTTATTTGCAGAGCCAGTATACTCAGCAGTCTGTCCGTTCGCAGATTATTTGCGGCATTGCCAATACATACTACTCGCTGCTGATGCTTGACCGTCAAGTGCAGATCACTTCTGAAACGGTAGCTATATACAAGGAGAATGTACGTACGATGGAAGCGATGAAGATTGCCGGCATGACTACCGAAGCAGGAGTAGCACAGATTCGCGCTGCTTATCATCAGGTGCAGGCTTCTTTGCTGGACTTGCAGCGTCAGGTGCGCGAAACTGAAAATTCGCTTTGCATCTTGCTGGCAAAGACTCCCCAGCAGATTGACCGAAGCACACTGGAGGAACAGGTAATGCCGGATGAACTCATGGTAGGAGTTCCCTTGCAGTTGCTGGAAAACCGTCCGGATGTGAAAGTTGCCGAAATGACTCTGGCAAGCGCTTATTATACTACAAATCAGGCACGTTCTGCTTTTTATCCGAGCATTACAATCAGCGGTACGGCCGGATGGACCAACAGTGCCGGAAGTTCGATTGTCAATCCCGGAAAGGCTATATTAAGTGCTGTGGCTTCGCTGGCGCAGCCTATCTTCAATCGCGGACAGCTTATTGCTAATTTGAAGGTGTCGAAGGCTGAAGAGAAGATTGCGCAGATGAACTACCAGCAGACAATTCTGGAAGCTGGACAGGAAGTGAGCAACGCTTTGCGTCTGTATGATACGCAAGACAAGAAGCTGGAGCAGGATCGCCAGCAGGTAGATCAGCTGGATAAGGCAGTGACTTATACGAAGGCTTTGTTCCAGAGCGGTGATGCTACTTACCTGGAGATTCTGACAGCACAGCAAAGTCTGCTGAGTGCCCAGTTGACTGAAGTTTCAGACAATATGCAGCGTATACAGGCCGTGGTTTCCTTGTACAGTGCATTGGGCGGCGGTAGAAATTAATTTAACCTTAAAATAATTGTGTATGACTATGATTAGCCCTTTAGCTTATGTTGATCCGTCTGCAAAGATCGGAAAAAACGTCACCGTTCATCCGTTTGCCTATATCGACAAGAATGTTGAGATAGGCGACGACAATGTGATCATGCCTTATGCCAGCCTGATGAGCGGAGCGCGTATGGGAAACGGAAATACCGTTTACCAGGGTGCGGTGGTAGCTGCCGTTCCGCAAGATTTCACTTATACGGGTGAGGACACTTGCGCGTATGTAGGAAACAACAACGTGATTCGAGAGAACGCAGTGATAATCCGTGGTACGCATAAAGGGCATGATACGGTGGTCGGTAACGGAAACTTTATCATGACCGGAGCGCGCTTGTCGCATGACGTGCAAGTAGGTAATAGCTGCATCATCGGAAACGGATCGCAAGTTTCCGGCAATTGCATCATTGAAGACTATTCGATTCTTACGTCGAATGTGCTGATGCAGGGAAACACCCGCCTGGGCACTTATGCAGTGGTTCAGGGCGGCTGCCGTTTCGTGAGGGATATTCCTCCTTACATTGTAGCTGCGCACGAGCCGATTGAATTTTACAGCATCAATACGATTGTGCTGGAGCGTGCTGGTTTCTCGGAAACTTTGATCAAGCATATCGCGCAGGCTTATCGCATTCTTTACAAGGCGAATACGTCGCAGCACGATGCGCTGATCCGTATCCGTGAGCAAGTGCCCAACAGCAAGGAAATCAACCATATCATTGAATTTGTAGAAAGTTCGAAATTAGGGATTATCCGTTGACAGGTTGTCGGCACTGAATTGATATTGAAGGTTGCTTTCGGAGAGCTTTTCCGGAAGCAACCTTTCTTTTTGCGAAAAAACGGTTTGCTTCATGCTTTCTTTCCAAATTTACTCTATCTTTGCAGCGCTTTTATAGAATGGATTTGTCATGAAAAATAAGTTGCTTGCCACATTTTTGCTGGCATTGCTGGTTGTGTCGGGATTGTTTGTCCTTCATTTTCTTCCTCCCATGTCGGTGGGAGGGAAGCCTTTGCGTAAGGTAGACTTGCTTTCTGACATTCGCGTCGACAAGGTATTGCCCGCTGATTCGGATACCTTGCCGCTTCCTCCTCCGGTCAAGCCGGCTTTTGTGGATACCTGCAAGGATGGCATGGTGTGCATAGAAGACTATGCAGACTCAACGGGGCATGGTATGGCTCATTTTTATGAAGCGCTTGCCGGCAGGCAGACTTTGGGCAGGCCTGTCCGTATTGCTTATTTCGGCGATTCTTTTATCGAAGCGGATATTCTGACCGGTGACCTGAGGAAAATGCTTCAAAAACGTTTCGGAGGAAGCGGAGTTGGCTATGTCCCTGTAACAACCCGAATTGCCGGGTTCCGCCGAAGCGTCCGCCAGTCTTTTGGCGGTTGGGGCAGCCATTCGATCACAGATTCTGTCCGGTTCGACCGTTCGTTGCAGGATCTGTCAAACCATTATTTTATACCTTCTCCCGGAGCTTTTGTTGAATTGAAAGGAGATACTTCATCCGTTTCGTCCTGCTATTTTGTCGCTTCCGATTCCATTTGCATTGCCGCCTCGGTAAACGGGACGGAACCCCAGCGTTTCCGTGTCGCTGGCCAAGAAGGATTGCGCAAGCTGTCGGTAAACGGGCGCATCGGTACTGTGCGCTGGACAGTGGAGCGTTTTGATTCGATACCTGTTTTCTATGCGGTTACGATGGATCCTTCAGAAGGCATCATTCTCGACAACTTCAGCACGCGGGGGAGCAGCGGCCAGCAATTGGGAGGCGTTCCTGCTCCGTTGTTGAGGCAATATGCCTCCTTGAGGACATACGACCTGATCGTTCTCCAATACGGTTTGAACGTGGCTTCCGGAGGACTGACGAATTATGCTTATTATAAGGATGCCATGACACGGGTGGTCAACTACCTGAAGCAGGCGTTTCCACAAGCTTCTGTTTTGATTGTGGGAGTAGGAGATCGGGAATCGAAGGATGAAAACGGCAATTTGCGTACAATGCCTGAGGTGAAAAGCCTTGTCCGCTACCAGCAATTACTGGCGGCAGAAACCAAAGTGGCGTTCTGGAATATGTATGATGCGATGGGGGGCGAAGGAAGCATGGTCAGAATGGTTGAAAGCAAGCCCGCAATGGCGAATTATGATTATACCCACATCAATTTCCATGGAGGCAAACACCTGGCAGGCATCTTGTTCGAAACGTTGATGTATGGAATGGAGCAATATGAAAAGCGTAAGGCCTATGAAGCGGAATAGGAGGATATGCATTGCTTGTCTGCTGGCGTGCCTGATGTGCGTATGCCCTTCGTTGCAGGCGCAAGACTCGTTGCCTCAGCTTCCTCCGCGTGACCGCAATTCGGGTCCGGTATACGGAAGTTTTGCGATGCAGCGGCTGATGAAATATATTCCGGTTGCCGGCTCGATGCCTTCAGCATTCAGGGAAACGCTTGAAAACCGGATTTCTGATCCGAAGAAAGAACTGTTTCCGTTGTGGAAGAAGATTTCGCAAATGAATGCCCCGGTACGCATTGTGCATATCGGCGATTCCCATGTGCGCGGTCACATTTATCCCTATGTCGTACGCAAGCTTCTGGAGGAAGATTTCGGAGGAGATGCTGTGCTTGACATGAAAGTGACTTACGGTACTTCGGGTCTGGCGCATGAAACCGGGGCTCCCGGCATAGTCTATCATATCCTGGGAGTGAACGGCAGCACCTGTTCTACCTTCTCCACTCCCGGAAACATCCGTGAAGTTGCAGGCCTTCATCCGGATCTGGTCATCCTCTCTTTCGGAACGAACGAAGCTCATGGTCGGCGTTATTCTCCGTCTGAGCACCGGGCAAGCATGGATTCATTGCTGTCGCAGATTCGTCGGGAATGTCCGGATGCGGCGTTTTTGCTTACCACTCCTCCGGGAGCTTATGTCAGGAACGGTCGCCGTGGGCCGCGGGTGGTCAATCCCCGCACTTCTCTGGTTGTGCAGACGCAGAAGGAGTACGCTGCTTCTCACGGACTTGCCATCTGGGACCTTTATGACATTGTTGGCGGAAAAAGCTTCGCCTGCCGGAATTGGAATGCCGGCCATTATTACCAGCGGGATAAAATTCATTTTACGGCCGACGGCTATAGGCTGCAGGGATTATTATTACATGAAGCAATTATAAAAGCGTATAACGATTATGTGGAAACTCAATTGGGAGGAGATGGGCATTGACTGGAGCAAGGTGGCCGGCGTGCTTACGTATGATCCGCACCAGCCGATGATATTTAACAGCGGACTTTTCCTTTTCCTTTTTTTAGGATTCAGCCTGGTTTATGTGCTGTTGCGTCATAAAACGACGGCACGCCTGCTGTTTGTGACGTTGTTTTCTTATTATTTCTATTATAAGAGCAGCGGAGTTTATTTTTATCTGCTGGGCATCGTTACGGTGTCTGACTTTCTGCTTGCGCACCGTATGGAGCGTACGGAAACTCCCTGGAAGCGCAAGCTGCTTGTCGTCACCAGCCTGTGCATCAATCTCGGGCTGCTCTGCTATTTCAAGTATACGAACTTTTTCTATGAGATGCTGGCTCCTCTCTGGAACGGAACTTTCACCCCTCTTGACATTTTCCTGCCTGTGGGGATTTCGTTCTTCACTTTTCAGTCGTTGAGTTATACGCTTGATGTATACCGCAGGGAGCTGAAGCCTCTCTCCAGTCTGCTGGACTATGCGTTCTATGTGTCATTTTTCCCGCAGCTGGTGGCAGGGCCGATTGTCCGTGCCCGTGATTTTGTTCCTCAGATTCGCCGTCCGCTGTTTGTTTCTTCTGAGATGTTCGGGCAGGGAATCTTTTTCATTGTGAGCGGATTGTTCAAGAAGGCTGTTATTTCTGACTACATCAGCATCAATTTTGTGGAACGCATTTTTGACAATCCGGGACTTTATTCGGGTCTGGAGAACCTTTTCGGCGTTTATGGCTATGCCCTTCAGATTTATTGCGACTTTTCCGGCTACAGTGATATGGCTATCGGTCTGGCGTTGCTGTTGGGCTTTCATTTTCCTCTGAACTTCAACTCCCCCTACAAGGCTGAAAGCGTGACCGATTTCTGGCACCGCTGGCATATATCACTTTCTACCTGGCTGAGGGACTACCTGTATATTTCATTGGGAGGGAACCGGAAAGGAAAAATCCGCACTTATGTCAATTTGATGCTGACCATGCTGCTGGGCGGTCTGTGGCACGGCGCGTCGTGGAATTTCATTGTATGGGGAGGCCTTCATGGGGCTGCTTTGGCTGTACACAAATATTTCCGCAGTGTATTGGGACGTCCGAAAAACTACCGCAGTTCGGGGCTCCGGCGTTTTTTTGCTGTAGTTATTACGTTTCATTTCGTGTGTTTCTGCTGGATTTTTTTCCGTAATTCCACATTTGAGGCATCTACCGTGATGATACGTCAGATTTTTACGGCGTTCCATCCTGAGCTCTTCATGCAGCTTGTCGCCGGATATTGGCAGGTTTTTGTGCTGATGGGAGTGGGCTTTGCGCTGCACTGGTGTCCTGACAGTTGGCAGAATGCGTGCGGACGTGGAATGACCCGCCTGCCTCTTTTGGCACAGGCTTTGGTGCTGGTTGCCTTGATTTATCTTGTTATTCAGGTGAAAAGCAGTGACATCCAGCCTTTCATTTATTTCCAGTTCTGACGCAGGAAAAAATATTTTTGTGAAAAAATTAGGAGATAAGCGCGAATAATTGTACTTTTGTTCCGCATTTGAAAAAGATGTCTTTTGCGCCCGTAGTTCAATGGATAGAATAAAGGATTCCGGTTCCTTCGATTGGGGTTCGACTCCCCACGGGCGTACAAAAAGCGAGGTCTATAGCCTCGCTTTTTGTATTTGTAAAGGACAAAGGGGAATGGGGGGTCAGAGGTTATGGCCTGCCATTGAAATATGAAAAGTGTGAATCCTGAGAAAGCGGCAGAAAGCTCCGGGAAATGGCGGTTTTCCGCAAAAAAACTGTATCTCCAGCCTGGAGATACAAATCTCTAGACTAAAGATGCATATCTCTAACTTGGAGATGCATGTCTTCAGGCTGGAGATAGCTTCTTCAGCGCATGTTTTTTGTCTAGCTTCTGCGGAGAATTTGTTTTCTGGCAGGCATCGCTTCGTTTCTGCATGTTGGAAGCGGTGATAAAAGATTGAGGTTTGACATTATGGTCTTGCTAAAAGTTGTATCTTTGCGTCTGAAAAATCAGTTGGAAATAAAAATAGAAAATAATTATGGGAAGAAGGTTATTTGTTGGCTGTTTTCTGGCGGTCATTTGCTGTCTGCAGATGGTGGCCCAGATTCAGGAGCCTGTAAAGTTCAAGACAGAATGGAAGGCGCTTTCGGAGAATGAGGCAGAAATAGTCTTTACCGGGACGATAGAAGCCGGATGGCATGTCTACTCGACCGATTTGCCGGAAGGAGGACCTATCTCTGCCACTTTCAATCTTGACCAGATTTCGGGCGCCGAGCTTGCTGGGAAACTTGAGCCGAGAGGGAAAGTGGTTGAAAAGATGGATCCTATTTTCGGAATGCAGGTGAAGTATTTTGAAGGAAGCAAGGCTGTCTTTGCGCAGAAGCTCAAGTTGAAAGGCGGAGCTTACGATGTGAAGGGGTTTCTGCAATTCGGTGCCTGCAACGATGAAAACTGCCTGCCTCCTACCAATGTGGACTTTTCGTTTGCCGGGAAGGCGGAGGGCAGGAGTGTGCCTGCTGCTTCTGAGGAAGAGCAGAAAGATACGGCGGTTGCCGCTCAGATTCCCCTGATACCGCTGACTCCCGCTGTCCGGCCGGATGCCGGGAACGATTACTGGAAACCGGTCATCAATGAACTGCGCGGTTACGGCGAGCAGGTGAGTCAGGAATCTTATTCGTGGCTTTATATTTTCTTTGCCGGGTTTGTAGGCGGTCTTCTGGCTCTGTTTACTCCCTGCGTGTGGCCTATCATACCGATGACGGTGAGCTTCTTTTTGAAACGCACGAAGGACAAGAGGAAAGGCATTCGCGATGCCATCACATACGGTGCTTCCATTGTAGTCATTTATGTGGCCTTGGGACTTGCCATTACACTGATCTTCGGGGCCAGCGCGTTGAATGATTTGTCGACAAGTGCGGTTTTCAATATCTTTTTCTTCCTGATGCTGGTTGTGTTTGCCGCATCGTTTTTCGGGGCGTTCGAAATCACCCTGCCTTCGAAATGGAGCAATGCCGTCGACAGCAAGGCGGAACAGACTACCGGCCTGTTGAGCATATTTCTTATGGCATTTACCTTGTCGCTGGTTTCATTCTCCTGTACAGGACCGATCATCGGTTTCCTTCTGGTTGAAGTGTCAACAACGAACAGCGTGATAGCCCCTGCTCTTGGAATGCTTGGATTTGCCATTGCGCTTGCCCTGCCGTTTACTTTGTTTGCACTCTTCCCGTCGTGGCTGAAGTCAATGCCGAAATCGGGAGGCTGGATGAATGTCATCAAAGTCGTGCTTGGCTTCCTTGAACTGGCCTTTGCGCTGAAGTTCTTGTCTGTTGCCGACTTGGCTTACGGCTGGAGGATTCTCGACCGCGAAACATTCCTTGCTTTGTGGATTGTCATTTTCGCTTTGCTGGGACTGTATCTGCTGGGAAAAATCAAGTTCCCGCACGATGATGACGAAACAAAGGTCAGCGTGCCCCGCTTCTTCCTCGCATTGATTTCGCTGGCGTTTGCCGTTTATATGGTGCCCGGGCTTTGGGGCGCTCCGCTAAAGGCCGTGAGTGCTTTTGCTCCTCCCATGCAGACGCAGGATTTCAATTTGTATAAGAATGAAGTGCATGCTAAGTTTTACGACTATGAGGCGGGAATGGAGTATGCGCGCCAGCAGGGAAAGCCGGTGATGATTGACTTTACAGGGTATGGCTGCGTGAACTGCCGCAAAATGGAACTTGCCGTGTGGACGGATCCGAAGGTGAGCAAGTTGCTCAATGAAGATTATGTGCTGATCACTTTGTATGTGGACGAAAAGGACAAGTTACCCGAGCCGATCAAGGTTACAGAAAACGGGACGGAACGCACGCTTCGCACCGTGGGCGATAAATGGAGCTATTTGCAGCGTTCCAAATTCGGAGCGAATGCCCAGCCGTTTTATGTTTTGCTCGACAATGAAGGGATGCCGCTGAACAAGTCTTATTCGTATGATGAAGACATTGACAGGTATGTGGACTTCCTGGAAACCGGATTGAAGAACTATAAGAAGTAAGGTGATGATTCCAAAAAGCGAAAGAGAACAGATCATAGCGCTGATACACGGGGAGGTTGTTCCCGCAATCGGCTGTACGGAGCCTGTTGCGGTGGCTCTCTGCACAGCTAAGGCAACCGAAACGCTGGGAACGTGTCCGACAGAGATTGATGCCTGTTTGAGTGCCAATATCCTGAAGAATGCGATGGGTGTGGGAATCCCGGGTACGGATATGATTGGCCTGCCCATAGCCATAGCCTTGGGTGCCATTGCCGGCAAGTCTGCATACGGGCTGGAAGTGCTGAAAGATTCCGGTCCGGAAGACGTGGAAAAAGGCAAGGAATTGATTGCTTCGAATGCCGTCCATATCTCTTTGAAGGAGAATATTGAGGAAAAGCTTTATATTGAGGTGGTCTGTAAAGGTGAAAGCGGGTCAGTGACTGCTGTCATCAGCGGAGGGCACACGAATTTTGTTTATTTGGAAAAGAATGGAGAAGTTCTGCTCGACACGAGGCCGGCTTGCAAGCGTGAAGCGGAAGTGGGCGAAGTGGATCTGAACATGCGCAAGGTCTTTGACTTTGCAACGACTGCTCCGCTTGAGGAAATTCGTTTTATACTTGAAGCCAGGAATCTCAACAAGGCTGCTGCCGAGCGTTCGTTCAACGGAAGTTATGGGCATGAATTGGGAAAAACGCTGCGCTATAGTCCCAGCGAACAGAATGTTCTGGGAAATAATACCTTCACTCATATCCTTTCGTATACGTCAGCCGCCTGTGATGCACGTATGGCCGGTGCCATGATTCCGGTGATGAGCAATTCCGGCAGCGGCAATCAGGGCATCGCTGCAACGCTTCCGGTGGTGGTTTATGCGGAAGATAACTGCAAGTCGGAAGAGGAATTGATTCGGGCGCTTACGCTTAGCCACCTGACCGCTATCTATATCAAACAGAATCTGGGCAAGCTGTCTGCCTTGTGCGGATGTGTGGTTGCTGCGACAGGAAGCAGTTGCGGCATCACCTATCTCATGGGTGGAGGCTACGATCAGGTGGCAGATGCTGTTCAGAACATGATAGCCAATCTGACCGGAATGATTTGCGACGGGGCCAAGCCGAGCTGTGCGCTGAAGGTGACCAGCGGAGTGGCTACGGCTGTATTCTCGGCGATACTCGCAATGGAAGGAAAGTGTGTAAGTTCCGTAGAAGGAATTATTGAAAATGACGTTGATTTGAGTATCCGCAATTTGACCCAGATTGGCTCGAAAGGCATGAATGAAACAGACAAGATGGTGCTGGATATCATGACGCATAAACATTGTGACTGATTCTCCTTTATGAAACCGATGACAGATGCTGATTATATTCGGAAGCTGGTTGCTGAGGGAGAACATATACATCAGGATTTTAAATTTGCCATTTCGGACATAAGGAAGATTGCAAAAAGTCTGTCTGCCTTTGCCAACACGGAAGGCGGCCGCCTGCTTGTTGGGGTGAAAGACAACGGAAAGATTGCCGGTGTGCGCTCTGAAGAAGAAATCTATATGGTTGAGGCTGCGGCTTCGGTTTATTGCAGGCCGCCGCTGATGCTTGAGAATCATGTGTACAACGTGGACGGAAAGGATGTGCTGGAAGTTGTCATCTCTGAAAGCGGCGCCAAACCGGTATATGCTCTTGACGAAAACAACAGGCCGTGGGCTTATGTCCGGATTGCCGACGAGAATATTCTGGCTTCTCCTGTCCATCTGTCGGTTTGGAAGGAGGGCGTGAAAGAACGGTCGGTTATGGCCTATACTGACCGTGAGCGGTGTCTGCTGGATCTGTTGGGGAAGAAGGGAGAACTGACGCTGAACCAATGTGCCCGCCTTTCGGGAATGCCGAGGAAACAGGTTTGCGGACTTCTGGCCGATTTTATCCGTTTTGAGCTCGTGGAGCAAACTTTTAAAAATCATGTGTTCTATTACAGCTTGCTTTGAAAAGGTGATTTTTTTCCGTTTATTCCGGTGATATTTTTTATCTTTGCAAGCGGTTAGTATACAGAAACAATAAATAACTACGTATATGTCTATATTTTCAAAACTTTTCGGAAAAAAGCAAACAGATACAGAAGGTGCGCGCGTGGGTGGAATGGAAGACTTCATGACGCTGATCCGTGTGTATTATCAGGCTGTGATTGCTTCTCAGCTGGGAATCAGCAATATAAATCTTTTGCCTGATATGGCGGTATTTAAGCGGACATTGAAAGTCCCTACGCAGAACAACAAGCTTGGCGTCGCTGAAAAGGCGCGTTGCCGCAAGATGCTGATGGAAATCTACGGCCTCAGCGAGTCTTTCTTTAAGGAAATAGACAATTCCGTGAAGAAGAACTGCAAGACGATGAATGACATCAAGACTTACTTGTTCATGTTTCAGGGCTTCAGCCAGGATTTGATGATGGTTGTCGGCAACCTGATGCAATGGAAGTTCCGTATCCCGGGCTTCTTTAAGAAGACCATGTGGAGCATGACGGAAAAGACTGTGCATGATATATTTACCAAAACAAACTGGAAGGATGACGGTGTGCGCAAGACTTGCGGAAATATCCGTCAGTACCAGCACGCTCTGCATTATTCTGAGAGTTGGATTACAGAATATGTCTACAACATTGTGATGCTGGCTAAAAAAGAACCCAAACCCAAGTCATGACTCAGGAAACATCCGGTTTGTTCCCGCCGACAGGGACAGAAGCGCACCCGCTGGAGCCTTTTTTGCCTGCAGGTGCGCTTCTCTTGATGCTTGGCAGCTTTCCTCCGCAGAAAAAGCGTTGGAGCATGGACTTCTTCTATCCGAATCTTCAGAATGACATGTGGCGCATATACGGACTGATTTTCTTTGGCGACAAAGACCATTTTCTTCTTCCCGGGAAGAAGGCTTTTGACCGCGAGCGTATCAGTTCGTTTCTTCAAGAAAAAGGAGTGGCTCTTTATGATACGGCTTCAGTGGTCCGCCGCCTTCAAGATAACGCTTCCGACAAGTTTCTGGAAGTGGTGGAGCCTACAGATATCGGTGCGCTGTTGCGTTCCATTCCGTGTTGCAAGGCGGTGGTGACTACCGGCCAGAAAGCTACGGATGTGTTTTGCCAGCAGACGGGCGCACCCGAACCTCCGGTGGGAGAGAAGAGCGAGTTTGATTTTGCAGGGAAGAGAATGACTCTTTACCGGATGCCTTCTTCAAGCCGCGCTTATCCTTTGAAGCTGGAGAAAAAGGCTGAGGTTTACCGGGTTATGTTTCATGAACTGGGGATGATTTGATTTTTGTGTAAAATAATGCGGCAGAAGGTTTGCAGTTATCAAAAAATATGCTACTTTTGCACTCGCAAACACGGGAATAGCTCAGTTGGTAGAGCATCGGTCTCCAAAACCGAGTGTCGGGAGTTCGAGCCTCTCTTCCCGTGCATGATGAGGGTTGCAGCATTGCAGTGCTGCGGCCCTTGTTTTTTTATTGTGTCTGTCGTTTTCCGCCGGGCGGTATAGAAAACAAAAAAAAGGACACTCAACAATGAGCGCCCTGCTTGCGTAGCCCATGGGAGAATCGAACTCCCCTTTCAAGAATGAAAATCTTGCGTCCTAACCGATAGACGAATGGGCCATCCTTTTTGCCGCTGAAATTCAAGCTGGCTTTTTGGTAGCCCATGGGAGAATCGAACTCCCCTTTCAAGAATGAAAATCTTGCGTCCTAACCGATAGACGAATGGGCCAATCCTATGTTTGTGATGAAGCGTTTTTCAATCACGGGTGCAAAGGTACGGATTATTTTTGATTCTGCAAGCTTTTTGGGAAGAAAAAGTTCAAAAAAAGCATCCTTATCCTCCTTTTTGGGGCTGAAAGGATAAGGATGCTATGATTTTATGGAAAAAGTTTTAAACTTGTGGAACGTCTTTCAGGCTCTTTTCGATTTCCTCTTCAGGGAGTGTGTAGTTTGTTAAGTTCCCCGACAGGTATTGGTCGTATGCGCTCATGTCGATGAGTCCGTGGCCGGAAAGATTGAAAAGGATAACCTTTTCTTCGCCCGTTTCCTTGCATTTGTTTGCTTCCTGTATGGCCGCTGTGATGGCGTGGCACGATTCGGGTGCCGGAATGATTCCTTCCGTGCGTGCAAACAGGCATCCGCTCTCAAAGCTTTCAAGTTGCTGGATGTCGACGGCTTCCATCAGTCCGTCTTTCAGCAGTTGCGATACGATGACTCCTGCACCGTGGTAACGCAGGCCGCCGGCATGGATATTGGCCGGAGTGAAGTTGTGTCCCAAGGTATACATTGGGAGAAGAGGAGTGTAGCCTGCTTCATCGCCGTAGTCGTATTCAAATTTTCCTCTGGTCAGTTTCGGGCAAGAGGCAGGCTCTGCTGCCACATACCGTGTCTTTTTGCCTTCCAGAATGGTGTGGCGCATGAACGGGAAGGCGATGCCTCCGAAGTTGGATCCTCCGCCGAAGCAGCCGATGATCACGTCGGGATATTCGCCGGCCATTTCCATCTGCTTTTCAGCTTCCAGTCCGATGATGGTCTGGTGCAGGGCAACATGGCTGAGCACAGAGCCGAGTGTATATTTGCAGTTCGGTGTGGTACGTGCCAGTTCGATGGCTTCAGAAATGGCAGTTCCCAGCGATCCCTGGTGATTCGGGTACTTGGTCAGGATGTCTTTTCCGGCACGCGTAGACATGGACGGAGAAGGAGTTACCTGTGCGCCGAACGTTTGCATGATGCTCCGGCGGTAAGGCTTCTGTTCGTAGCTGATTTTCACCTGGTAAACGGCGGCTTCGAGTCCGAACACTCTGGCTGCATATGACAGTGCCGCGCCCCATTGTCCTGCGCCGGTTTCGGTGGTGATGTTGGTTATTCCCTCCTGTTTGCAGTAATAGGCCTGTGCCAGCGCCGAGTTCAGCTTGTGCGAACCGATCGGGCTTACGCTTTCGTTCTTGAAATAAATGTGCGCGGGTGTACCGAGCGCCTTTTCCAGTCCGTAGGCCCGTACCAGTGGGGTACTGCGGTAGTATTTGTACATATCGCGTACGGTTTCCGGTATTTCAATCCACGGATCAGTCTGGTTCAGTTCCTGGTGGCAAAGCTCTTTTGCGAAGATGGGATAGAGATCTTCCGGTTTGAGAGCCTGCTTGGTGGCAGGGTTCAGCGGCGGCATGGGCTTGTTTTTCATGTCGGCCTGGATGTTGTACCAGTATCTGGGTATCTCATCTTCCTGAAGGATGAATCTTTTCTGTTTTTTATCCATATTTGCTTTCAAATTTATAGTTTCCGTCAAAAATATGGAAATAAATGATAACAAGCAACTGATTCTTCTTTTTTCTTTGTTTTCCGTGCCAAAAAATGCCCGATACATGTGCCTGTCAGAGTTGGCGGGAGAAGTTCCGGGAGTTGTCCGCCCGCCTTTCTTGAACTGGCCGCTCAAGTTTCCGGTCTTTCCTTGTACTTTTAGGGGCAGAAATTCGGAAGAAAAAGAAGTGTGTATTGTTAAAAAACTATAAGAAGAGCAGGAATGGTCATCGGTAAACATGTTTTTCAGCAGTTATGCGTATTTTTGCCTGTCAACATTATGTTATTGTATGGACTATTGGGAACGATTGTTTTTATACCGCAAAAAGTTGCTTCTGCCCCGCATCAACCAGCTTGTGAACTGGATGCTTGGGATTACTTATGTATGTGCGGTAGCGTTTCTGGCTGCGCTCGTTTATGAGTACGGCTTCAGGATATCCGAAGGCGAGCGTGCCATCATTCATTGGGTTTACCGGAGTGTGTGGGTTGTCTTTCTGCTGAGCATGACTTTGCAGATTGTTTTCCGTCAGGACGACTCGCCCTATAAATTTACCCCATGGACGTGGGTGCTGAGCGTCTTGCTCTATCTCACTCTTCTTCCCGTTGTCTTTCATCAGCCCGAATCCGGCACGGAGGTCTATTGGATATGGGCCTTTTTCCGGAGTCCTTATTACCGGGGGGCCATTCTGCTTCTCTATTCGTTCTATCAGCTTTCGGGAAGTCTGGTCCGGCTGATGGGCAAGCGGACAAATCCTCCGCTTATTCTTGCCGGGAGCTTTCTTGTCATCATTCTTCTGGGAACGGGCATGCTCTTGCTTCCGAGAGCTACGTATGACGGCATTCACTGGATAGATGCTCTCTTTACGGCCACCAGCGCGACTTGCGTCACCGGTCTGGTTTCAGTGGATGTGCCTTCCACCTTCACGCTCGAGGGGCAGATCATCATCATCCTGCTCATCCAGATAGGAGGCTTGGGCTTGATGACGCTGACCAGTTTTTTCGCGATGTTTTTCATGGGCAACACATCCATTTACAATCAGCTGGTTGTGGGGGACATGATCAGCTCCAATTCGCTCAACTCGTTGCTTTCTACCTTATTATATATATTGGGATTTACCTTGACCATTGAGGGCATCGGCATGCTGGTAATCTGGTACAGCATTCACGGGACATTAGGCATGACGCTGGACGAAGAGCTGTTTTTTTCTGCTTTCCATTCGATATCGGCATTCTGCAATGCCGGCTTCTCCATTCTGCCCGGCGGGATGAGCAATCCTCTGGTCATGCAGAATCATAACCTGCTTTATATAACGCTGGGACTGCTGATTGCTTTGGGCGGCATCGGTTTTCCGATTCTGGTGAATCTGTATGAAACGGTTTCCTACTATCTGGGCTATTGGAAGTGGAAAGTGTTCGGACGTTCGCGCCGGTTTGACAAGCGTGTGCATCTGTATAACCTGAACACAAAGATCGTGCTTGTCTGTACGGCCGTACTCCTTGTGGTGGGAACGCTTGTCATTGCAGTCATCGAGTGGAACCAGGCTTTGGCAGGCATGCCGGTGGCAGACAAGCTGGTGCACTCCTTCTTCAACTCATCGTGTCCGCGTACAGCCGGTTTTGTCAGCGTGCCTCTGCTTTCTTTTTCGGTGCAGACCCTGCTGTTCATGCTGATACTGATGGTAATCGGAGGCGGCACGCAGTCAACTGCCGGAGGTGTGAAAATCAACGTGTTTGCCGTGGCTATGCTGAATTTGTGGGCGGTTATCCGCGGCTCGGAGCATGTTACGATACTGAGGCGCGAACTTTCGCATGATTCCATCCGGCGTTCGAACGCCGTAATCATGCTTTACCTGATGATCGCTTTTGCGGGAATGTTCATATTGAGCATGCTTGAGCCTGACGCTCCTTTGCTGGCCATTGTGTTCGAATGCATTTCGGCGTTGAGTACGGTCGGTTCCAGCCTTGACCTGACACCGAAGCTGGGCGGCTGGGGCAAGATTCTGATTGTTCTGATGATGTTTGTGGGGCGCGTCGGAGCCTTTACGCTGGCCACGGGACTGATCAGGCAGGAAAAGAAGCGGAACTATAAATATCCGAGTGACAATATAATTATCAACTGATTATGAAATATCTGATTATTGGTTTGGGACATTATGGAGGCCTCCTGGCTGAAGAGCTGACTGCATTGGGGCATGAGGTGGTAGGAGTGGATAAGGACGAGCTGCATGTTGACCGGGTGAAGGACAAGATGGCGACTTCGTTTGTGCTTGACGCGACGGATGATCTGGCACTTTCTGTGCTTCCTGTAAAAAACGTAGACCTCGTGATTGTAGCCATCGGAGATAACTTCGGAGCTTCCGTGCGCATTGTTTCTTTGCTGAAGAAGAACAAGGCGAAGCATATTTTTGCCCGCGCCGTAGACGATGTGCACCGTGCCGTGCTCGAAGCCTTTTCTATCGACCGGATTCTGACCCCGGAACAGGATGCCGCCCGCGAGCTGGCACAGTCGCTCGACTTGAGTTCTGAGGTAGAATCGTTTCAAGTGGACGAAAGCAATTATGTGTTCAAGTTCCGCCTTCCGAAGAAGCTTGAAGGCTATCATGCCAACGACCTGAATCTTGAAACGGAGTTCGGGCTGAAAATCATTTCACTGGTCCGGGGCAACGTGGCTTTGAATTGCCTCGGCATTTCTGTCGTGGAGCGGAATGTTGCCAACGAGTTCCCGGAAGACTATGAGTTGTCTTTGAACGATATGCTGGTATGTTACGGGCCTTATTCCCGCTTCACCCAGTTCTGGAAATCCGTCCGGTAAGCGGAAGCTGCCTACCGGATGTTCCTTCTGTTCAGTGCCTGCTGGTATCGGCGGGCATTGGCCTGATGCTGTGCGAGCGTATGCGCAAAATTGTGTGTGCCGGAGAAATCCTCCTTTGCGCACATATACAGGTAATCGTGATGCGCATAGTTCAGCACGCTTTCGATGGCATGGATAGATGTTATGCGGATTGGTCCGGGCGGAAGCCCTTGTATTTTATAGGTATTGTACGGGCTGTCCGTTTCCAGATGCTTGTGCAGGATGCGTCGAAGCCCGAAGTCTTGCAAAGCGAACTTTACGGTAGGGTCGGCCTGGAGAGGCATTCCGATGCGCAGCCGGTTCAGATAGAGTCCTGCCACCACGGGCATTTCGCTTTTGTTTGCCGTTTCTTCTTCAACGATTGATGCCAGCGTGCACACTTCAACGGGCGTAAGTCCGGCTGCCTCGGCCTTGTCTTTCCGCTGCCTGTTCCAAAAGCGGGCGTATTCTTTTTTCATGCGTTTCACAAAGTCTTCCGCCGTCATGTCCCAGTACACTTCGTAAGTGTTGGGCAGGAAAAATGCCGGAAGCGTTTCTTTGCTGTATCCGAGCGATGCGCAATAGGCGCTGTCATTTAGCAGCGATGCGATCCGGGCGGAATCGGCCATGATTTGCCTGCCTACTGTTGCCGCCATTCTTCCGATGGTCCGCACGCCTGGAACCACCAGCCTGACGGGGGTCTGGTGTCCGTTGTTCAGCTTGCGGAAAAGCTGGAGTGTGGTTTCTTCGGCTGAAAGCCTGTATGCTCCCGTGTGTATGTGGCTTTTATAGTCCTTGACGGAGGCCAGCAGCTTGAATCCGGTGAGCCTCCTTGCGCTGAACTGTTCTTCCAGCTTTGTGCAAACGGAGTCTTCCGTGTCGTCTTCGTCAATGTACAGCAGAGATCCGGAGCCTCTTTGGATGGGATGATTCATCAGCATACTGAGCGGAACGGCTGCGCACAGAGCTACCAGCAGTGCAGCTGCGCTTATAGCGAATGCGGCTTTTTTTCGGTTCATGTTCATGTTTTGTTTTTGTCCGGACAAAGGTAACAAAAAAAGTGGAATCATGACAGAAAGTTGCAGGTGCCTTGAAGCATTCTCTGTCTCCAGGCTAGGGATGCATATCCCCAGCCTGGAGATGCATATCTTTAGTCTGGAGATGTATATCTCGAGGCTGGAGATACAGAACTTTTTGGGATGAGGCGGAATGTTTTTCCGGGCAGAAAACGTTTGGATTGCCTGTTTCTTGCAAAACGTGTGTTTTTTACAATTAAAATCGGAGGGAGCTTTGTTTTATAAATAAACTTTTTTATTTTTGTGGTGAGATAACGCTTTAATTCATCATCACTTAAAATTTCAAATTATGAAAAATGCACTTCTGGGCATGGCCCTGTGTTTTTCGGCGGCTCTTTCCGCACAGCCGGAAACTACCGTGACCGTTCATACCGAACAGGGAAAACAGATTATACCGAAAGAAATCTACGGGCAGTTTGCCGAACATCTTGGCACCTGCATCTATGGCGGATTGTGGGTGGGGGAGGATTCTCCGATTCCTAACGTCAACGGTTACCGCAAGGATGTGTTCGATGCGATAAAGGAACTGAAAGTGCCCGTGCTGCGCTGGCCGGGAGGCTGCTTTGCCGATGAATATCACTGGATGGACGGAATCGGTCCGCGCGAGAGCCGTCCGCACATGGTGAACAACAACTGGGGAGGAACTGTGGAGGATAACAGTTTCGGAACGCACGAGTTTCTCAATCTCTGTGAAATGCTGGGCTGCGAGCCTTATATCAGCGGCAATGTGGGGAGCGGCACCGTTGAGGAAATGGCGAAATGGGTGGAATATATGACTTCTGAATCGGGAAGCCCGATGGCTGACCTGCGGCGGAAAAACGGGCGCGAAAAGCCGTGGAAGGTGAAGTATTTCGGCGTTGGCAACGAAAGCTGGGGGTGCGGGGGAAGCATGCGTCCCGAATATTATGCCGACCTTTACCGCCGCTATTCCACTTATTGCCGCAACTACAACGGAAACGTGCTGTTTAAAATAGCCAGCGGTGCCAGCGATTACGACTATAATTGGACGGAGGTGCTGATGAAGAATATCGGCCACCGCATGGACGGGGTTTCCTTACATTATTATACGGTGGCGGGATGGACCGGAAGCAAAGGTTCTGCAACCCGCTTTACGGACGACGATTATTATTGGACGCTGGGGAAATGCCGCGAGATTGAAGATGTGCTGAAACGCCACATGGCAATCATGGACAGATATGATCCGAAAAAACAGATCGCGCTGATGGTAGACGAGTGGGGGACATGGTGGGACGAAGAGCCGGGTACGGTGCCGGGCCATCTGTTTCAGCAGAATACGATGCGCGATGCTTTCGTGGCTTCGCTGACGCTCGATATTTTTCATAAATATACCGACCGCGTGAAGATGACCAATATCGCCCAGATTGCAAATGTGCTGCATTCCATGATTCTGACTAAGGGCGACAAGATGGTGCTGACTCCCACCTATTATGTCTTTAAAATGTACAACGTGCATCAGGATGCCGTTTATCTGCCTCTTGACTTGCAGTGCGAGCGCAGAATTGTGCGTGACAACCGCATTCTTCCGATGATCAGTGCCACAGCGTCACGCGACAAGGCTGGAAAGATTCATGTGTCTTTGTCGAATGTGGATCTGGAAAACGGACAGGAAGTGACCGTAAAGCTTGACGGCATCAGCGGAAAGTCGGTGAGCGGATGCATTCTCACCTCCGGGCATATCGGCGATTGCAACACGTTCGACAAGCCGGATGCCGTTGCGCTGAAAAGCTTCAATGGAGCAAGGATAACGAAAGAAGGCATTGTGGTGAAGCTCCCGGCCAAATCGATTGTCACTTTAGAAATCAACTGATATGTATGCAGGCCGGACTGGCTTTTTCCGGTTCTGAACGCTGCCCCTTTATCCTGACATGGCGGATTTCTGCCACGCAGGATAAGGGGCATTTGCGTCTGGAGGGCTTTCTGATGGCTTTGTAACAGAAATGTAATACAATGTTACGCTATCTTTAAAAGGTTGAAACATGTTTGTAACATCTATTCCCGACCTTTGCGGCATAAAAATTAAGGTCAGAGAATTAATTGTTTTTCTTATGAATGTAATGAAATTGATAATAATGGGGATGGTCGGATGCCTGCTGTCGGTTCCTGCGCTGGCTGAAAACAATGAGGTGCAGTCCAAGGATGACCAGAAGAAAGGTTCGGCTATAATTACTATCTTTTCGGACTTTCACACGGGTTTCGGAAATGTGAACGATGACAGAGGCTTTGATCTGGACCGTGCCTATATCGGCTATCAGTATAATCTGCCTCACGGATTGCAGCTGAAGGCGGTGATGGACTTTGGGCAGTCGGATGATGTGGGGGACTATCAGCGCATAGGCTATGTCAAGAATGCAATGATCAGCTGGAAAAGCGGGAAATGGACATTGAATGCCGGCTTGATCAGTACGACTCAGTTCAAGCTTCAGGAAGACTTTTGGGGGAAACGCTATGTGATGAAGTCGTTTCAGGATGAATACAAGTTCGGCAGCAGTGCCGATCTGGCGGTTTCGGCAGCTTATAAGTTTAATGATGTCGTGTCGGCCGATGTGATTCTGACCAACGGGGAAGGCTATAAGAAAGTGCAGGTGAAAGACGGTCTGCAATACGGTGCAGGCGTAACCGTAACACCGGTCAAGGGCTTTGTGATCCGTGCCTACGGTTCGTTCAACGAGGCTCCCGAAGATAACTTGGAGGGCATAACCAACGTGGCCGCATTTATGGGATACAAGAATTCCAGATTTTCCGTGGCTGCCGAATACAACTGGCAGTCGAATGCAAAGAATGTGAAGGACCAGGACCAGAGCGGTGTGTCCGCCTACGCTTCGGTGCAGTTCAACAAAAATATCGGAATGTTCGGACGTTGGGACTATCTCGATTCGAAGCACGACTGGAACAATGCTTCCGACGGTATGGCCGGCATTCTGGGCGCAGAGTTCAAGCTCGGGAAATACATCAAGCTCGCTCCCAATTTCCGCATATGGTCGCCCAAGGCCGACGGAGTGGACAAGTCGGGCTATTTTTATCTGAATGCGTCATTCGCACTTTGATGCATGAAGTGAGATACATGATTGATGACTAACAGTTTCTAATTTTATAAACAAATGAAAAAGTTTTATTTACCTTTAATTGCGGGCGCAATGGCATTGTCATTCGCTGCATGTGGCGGACAGAAAGCCGGTGAATCAGTAGAGTTAAGCGGAGCAGGAGCAACTTTCCCTCTTCCTTTTTACAACATGTCATTCGAAGGCTACGATGTTGCAACCGGAAACAAAGTTTCTTACGGAGGCATCGGCAGCGGCGGTGGCGTGCGTAATCTGAAAGATGAAATCGTTGATTTCGCCGGAAGCGATGCGTTCCTGACAGATGAGGAAATGAAAGATATGAAGCCGGTTGTGCATATCCCGACTTGTATGGGAGCTGTTGTGCTGGCTTACAATTTGCCTGATGTGGTGAAACTGAACCTCTCGGGTGACGTTATTGCTGATATTTATGCAGGCAAGATCACAAAATGGAACGATGCCCGTCTGGTTGAACTGAATCCGGAGGTGAAGCTTCCTGCCAAAGACATTATCGTAGCTTACCGTTCGGACGGCAGCGGCACTACTTTCATCTTTACTGACTATCTGTCGAAGGTGAGTGAAAACTGGAAGAACACTTACGGAGCAGGCAAGACCGTTGACTTTCCTGTAGGCCAGGCAGCCAAAGGCAACCCGGGCGTTGCGGGAATCATCGCTCAGACTCCGTATTCGTTCGGCTACATCGGTTCTGAATATGCTTTTGCTCAGAAGATTCCTTATGCAAGCGTGATGAACAAACGCGGCGAGCTGATCACTCCGTCCACTGAAAGCATTTCTGCCGCTGCCGGCGACATCCCTCAGGATACTCGCTGCTCGATTACTGATGCAGATGCGGAAGGCGCATATCCTATCAGTTGCTTCACCTGGCTGCTGGTATATCAGGAACAGCATTATGGCGACCGCAGCATGAATCAGGCAAAGGCTACTGTAGAGCTGATGCAGTATATGCTGTCTGACAGCGTTCAGCAGAAAACGGCTACGGTACACTATGCTCCGCTGCCTAAGAAAGCAGTAGAACTGAGTCTGCAAAATCTGAAGACCGTTACTTACGACGGACAGCCGATTTTAAAATAAAAAACGTCGTTTATGCAGGATAAAATATTTAAAGTTTTACTGATTTTATCTGCTGTGCTTATACCAATCATCGGTGGGGGAATCATTCTCTCCCTCACCGTTGATGCTTCCGGTGCGTTTGAAGAGTTCGGATTCTGGAAGTTCGTGTTTTCTGATGATTGGGTGACTACGGCAGGTAAAGAAAGCTACGGAGCGCTTCCGTTCATTACGGGTACTTTGCTGACCACTGCCTTGGCATTGATCATGTGTATTCCTTTTTCGCTGCCGGTTGCTTTGTTTACGGGTGAATATTTCAAGGGGCGTAAGATTGCCGCCATTCTGGGAACGGTAATCGACTTGCTGGCCGGCATTCCTTCCATCATTTATGGCTTGTGGGGATTTTATGTGCTTCGCGGGGCATTCATGTATTTGGATCTTTCTCCTCAGGGTTCCGGCATCTTGACAGCATCTTTCGTTCTGGCGATTATGATCGTTCCTTATGCAGCTTCCTTGAGCGCCGAGTTTATCAAGATGGTTCCTGCCGAATTGAAGGAAGGAGCTTACGCAATGGGAGCTACGCGTGCTGAAGTGATCCGCCGGGTGATATTCCCTATGGCCGGTTCCGGTATTTTCTCAGCCTTCATTCTTGCCATTGGCCGCGCATTGGGTGAAACGATGACCGTGACGATGCTTATCGGAAACACCAATCAGATGCCTGATACGCTGCGCACCACAGGTAATACGATGGCCAGTATCATCGCCAATCAGTTTGGTGAAGCTGACGGCTTGAAGCTTTCTTCATTGATTGCCATCGGTCTGCTTTTGTTCTTGATTACGGCTGTAATCAACATTATCGGAAAGATTCTGATTCGCCGTGCCCGCCATGTCTAACTTGTAAATAGAGTGCTATATGGATAAAGTAAAGTTTCGTATATTCAAGAGCCGGCTTCTTTTCATACTGGTTTGTGTGCTGTCGGGGGTGACAGCCATTCCGTTGCTGGCCATTTTAGGTGAAGTGCTCATCAAAGGTTGGAATCAGTTGGGATGGTCGTTCCTCACGGAAGCTACACCAAACGCATACAAGGCCATGCTTGCCGCTCAGGCTGGCGAGGAAATGCCGGGCGGAATAGCCAACGGCATTATCGGTACTTTTCTGATGCTGCTTTTGGCGGCTGTGGTGGCAATTCCGGTGGGTATCCTTTGCGGTATCTGTCTGTCTGAATACCGGAAAAGCTGGTTTGCGACATTTGTCAGCTATCTGACCGACTTGTTGCAGGGTACTCCCTCTATTATCATAGGTATTATTACATATATTTGGGTTGTTGTGCCGATGAAGGGCTATTCGGCCATTGCGGGTAGCGTGGCACTGTTTATCATGATGCTTCCTTTGATTATCCGTTCTACGGAAGAAACGATGAAAGTGTTGCCCGAAACATTGAAGGAGGCCGGTCTGGCATTGGGAGGAAGCTACTGGCGGGTGATGCTGAAAGTGATGGTTCCTACTGCTCTTGGAAGTATCTTTACCGGTATCTTGCTGGCTATCTCGCGCGTCGTTGGCGAAACGGCCCCGCTGATGTTTACCGCATTGGGCGGTGCGGCCATCAGTTGGAACATGACCAAGCCCATGTCGGCGGTTCCCTTGCTTATCTGGGAATTCTTCAACGACCCGAACCTGCAGAACTTGATTTGGGGAGCATCCCTGTTCCTGCTGGCATTTGTATTATGTTTGAATTTATTAGCTAAACGAATTGCAAAGAAATGGAAAGTATAAAAGACCCGATTCTTCAGATAAAAGATGTATGTATCTCATATACCAGCAGCGTGATGGCTGTAAAGCATGTCAGCGCTGATATCGAGAAAAACTCTATTACAGCCATCATGGGACCGTCCGGATGCGGTAAGAGTACCCTGCTGCGTGCCGTAAACCGTATGCACGAGCTGTATAAGAACATCCGCGTGACAGGCGAAATCCTTCTTAACGGGGAGAATGTGCTCGAGATGGAGCCGATGGTTGAACGTCGCCGTATCGGTATGGTGTTCCAGCGTCCGAATCCGTTCCCGACAATGAACATTTTCGACAATGTGCTTGCCGGATATATCCTGAACGGAATCCGTCTGTCAAAATCCCAGAAAGAAGAAATCGTTGAGCGCAACTTGCGCAACGTGTCCTTGTGGGATGAAGTGAAGGATTCGTTGACAAAGAGAGGAACATTCCTCTCTGGCGGACAGCAGCAGCGCTTGTGCATCGCGCGCTCTTTGGCCTTGCAGCCGGATGTGCTGCTGATGGACGAACCGACTTCGGCTCTCGACCCGATCGCAACCAAGCACATTGAGGACTTGATGGACCAGCTGAAGAAAGAAGTGACAATCCTGATCGTGACTCACAACATGTCGCAGGCCATGCGTATTTCCGACCGTTCCATGTTCATGTTCCTGGGTGAGCTGATCGAGTATGATGATACGAAGAAGATGTTTGAAAATCCGTCGGACGAACGTACACGTTCTTATCTGACCGGAAAGATGGGATAACCAGTCTGCACAGCAATATATAAGGGTGTTCTCGGTATGGAAGCCGGAAACACCCTTGTTTGTGTTGGATCCGGGTCGGTGCCCGTTTAAACCGTTTTCGCTTTCAGCTTGCTTGTGCGCAGGATATTCCAGATATCTTCTTCCGAGCCGGAGAACGGGCCGCTTTTTTCCAGCTTGATGGTAGACATGGCGGCGGCAAAACACCCGGCTTCTTCGCATGAGAAGCCTTTGTTGCGCATGTACAGGTATCCCAGCACGTATGTATCTCCGCATCCGGTAGCGTCTACCACCTCTTTGGGAGGATAAGCCGGAATCTTGTAGAACTTGCCGTTCGCGTAGATGAGCGATCCAAGGCTTCCGAGGGTGAGCAGTATTTCCTTGACTCCCCATTCGGCAAGCTGTCTGGCCGCCTTCTTCGGGTCTTTGTGTCCGGTCAGCACTTCCGCCTCCTGTTCGTTGACTTTCAGGATATCGATGTATTTCAGCGCCTCCCTTTTTTCTTTCCAGTCGGTCGGATACACATGCTCGCCCTTCACTTCGCGCAGATAACCTTGCGCATCCACGGCGAGAATGCCTTTTTGCGCGAGCAGCTTCACCACTTCCAGCGGAAAGTCATCTGCCAGCAGGCTTCCGAGATGGAAGAATCGGGCCTCCTCGTGTTTCAGTTCGTCGGCGGTGAACGGATCGGCTTTTGCAAGCACACGCTGCGTCCGTTCGTCCTGATTTTCTCCGTAGGTATTCTCGAAAAAGACCGTATGTTTGCTTGGCAGCACTTCCACCTGTATGCCCTTCTTTCTCATCTCCTCCACGGTGTTGTATTCGCTGGGAGCCAGTGCCGTTACGAGCTTGTAGTTTTTAGAGTCTTTAAGGTGCTGTATGCCGTATGAAAAATAATAGGACGTGCCTCCCGGCATGTAAGTCGTTTTTCGTGGCGTGACAATTTTGTCTAATGTCAGATGCCCGATGCAGCAGATGTCGTTCATGAGCTATTAATTCTGTTTTTGCCCGCAAAGGTACGTATATTTTTAGTGTTTTGTAAGTCCGTAAATGGCATTTTCTTCTGTTTTTATAGCTAATTTTTACTTATTAACCTATAAAATAACGGCAGAAATGGCTTTTTAAAGAAACAAATCTGTAACTTTGGGCGGTTTGTTCCGAAAGTTTCGGGGCGGACTGCCTGAATTTTTGTCAGAAATTTGGGAAAACATAGGTAACAGAAGTGTTTTATTTAAAAATAAAAAAGGAATGGAAAAAATGAATGTAAAACCGGCTGAAGGCAAACTGGGAGTTTTGTGTGTGGGGCTTGGAGCTGTGGCTACCACGTTTATGACCGGTGTGCTGATGGTCCGTAAAGGGCTTGCCAAACCTGTAGGATCCATGACTCAGTACGACAAGATTCGTGTGGGGCGTGGTGCTGAAAAGAAGTATCTTCATTACAATGAGATTGTTCCGATGGCTGAATTGAGCGACATCGTATTCGGAGCGTGGGATGTATATCCTGCCAACGCTTATGAGTCTGCAATCAATTGCGAGGTACTGAAGGAGAAAGATATTAATCCGGTCAAGGATGAGCTGGAAAAGATTGTTCCCATGAAGGCCGCTTTCGACCATAACTATGCGAAGCGTCTGGACGGAAACAATGTGAAAGACTGTGCTACGCGCTGGGACATGGTGGAACAGCTGCGTGAAGATATCCGCCGTTTCAAGGCTGAAAACGGGTGCAGCCGTATCGTGGTGCTGTGGGCTGCGTCGACTGAAATCTATGTGCCGGTATGCGAAGAAGTGCACGGAACATTGGAAGCCTTGGAAAAGGCGATGAAGGCAGACGACCGCGAGCATATCGCTCCTTCCATGTGCTATGCGTATGCGGCCTTGTCGGAAGGCGCGCCTTTCATCATGGGTGCTCCGAACACCACCGTAGACATTCCTGCGATGTGGGAAATGGCCGAAAAGACCAAGATGCCTATTGCAGGAAAAGACTTCAAGACGGGACAGACGTTGGTGAAGTCTGGTTTTGCTCCGATTATCGGCACACGTTGCCTGGGACTTTCCGGATGGTTCTCTACCAACATCCTCGGCAACCGCGACGGACTGGTGCTCGACGAACCGGCAAACTTCCATACAAAGGAGGTGAGCAAGCTTTCGACGCTGGAGTCGATTCTTGTTCCGGAAAACCAGCCCGATCTGTATACCGACTATTATCATAAGGTAAGAATCAACTATTATCCTCCCCGCAACGACAACAAGGAGGGGTGGGACAACATTGATATTTTCGGCTGGATGGGCTATCCGATGCAGATAAAAATCAATTTCCTGTGCCGCGACTCCATCCTTGCCGCTCCGCTGTGTCTTGACCTGGTGCTGCTGAGCGACTTGGCTGCACGTGCCGGACGCTACGGTATCCAGCGTTTCCTGAGCTTCTTCCTGAAGAGTCCGATGCACGACTATACACAGAACGAAGTGCCTGTGAATCATCTCTTCCAGCAGTATGTGATGCTGAAGAACGCTTTGCGTGAGATGGGCGGCTATGAAGCTGATGAAGAAATAGACTGATCGGTTGCGGACCGCAAGATATAGGCTCTCCCCGCCGGGTTTCATTTCCCGGCGGGGGGAGCCTTGTTTTGGCGGCATTCAATTATTATTGCTGGAGGCGGGAAGTTTTTTTCGGATAAATCGTATCTTTGTCTTCTGAAGACACAAATTAAAAACTTATCGTTATGAAGACCTTATCCAATTCTCATCTCACAATCCGGGTTTCTCCGCACGGCGCTGAACTTTGCAGTATCATGCGAGGCGGAAAAGAATATTTGTGGCAGGCCGATCCAGCTTTCTGGAAACGGCATTCGCCTGTGCTGTTCCCCATTGTGGGCAGCGTGTGGAACAATACTTATTATGTCAATGACAAGCCTTTCGGACTTTCCCAGCACGGGTTTGCCCGCGACATGGATTTCGAGCCGGTGCTTGAAACGGCGGATGAAGTCAGGTTTCGTCTTGCCAGCAACGGGGAAACGCTGGCAAAGTATCCTTTCCCGTTTGTCCTTGAAATAGGATACAGGCTCGAAGGCAATGCGGTGAGAGTGATGTGGCAGGTCACCAATCCGTCTGACGAAGAAATCCATTTCCAGATAGGAGCCCATCCGGCGTTTTATTATCCCGCTTTCAATCCGGCAGAAAGCCGGAGGGGTTTCTTCGGATTCGGCGGCAAGCGCAGGCTTGAATACCTGCTTATAGCCGAAAAAGGATGCGTGGACATCGAGAAGAGGAATCATCTGGAGCTTGGCGGAGAGGGACTTCTTCCGATTGACACTCATACGTTTGATCATGACGCACTGATCATTGAAGACGATCAGGTAAAGGAGGTTACGCTTTACGACCTTGACAAGCGCCCTTACATCACTTTGCGCTTCGATGCCCCCGTGGTGGGGCTGTGGTCGCCTCCCGGAAAAAACGCGCCCTTTGTCTGCATCGAACCCTGGTACGGCCGTTGCGACCGCATGTGTTATGTCAGTGAGTTTAAGGATAAAGACTGGATGCAGCATCTCCAGGCTCACGGCGTATTCCGCGCGGAGTATCTGATTGAAGTGAGGTAAAAACCGGAATATATCCTGTTGTCTTTATCTCTTCACTGCCGCGCGGAGTATCTGATTGAAGTGAGGTAAAAACCGGAATATATCCTGTTGTCTTTATCTCTTCACTGGAGTGATACGATCTCCTCACTGCAACGATACGATGTCTTCACTCCAGTGATACGATCTCCTCACTCTAGTGAAGAGATCGGGATGATGCGCTGTC